>JAJPXI010000124.1 GCA_021205585.1 Oscillospiraceae bacterium | reverse complement strand
GGGCAGTCCCCGGCGGGGCCGCAGCGGCCGCCGGGCCGGGGACGGCGCCGGCGTCCACCGGCGTAAACACCTGGTTCAACGTCAGGGAACTCAAGCCCAGGCTGTCCACCGCTAAAATGGCGGAATTGACGGGATTTGCCGTAAAAAATCCATCCAGGTCGCTGTAACAGGTCAATCCCAGGTAGTTCACCGGCTTTTGCGCCGTCTGAGCGGCCACCATAGCCGCCGTCTCCGGCGGAAGGACGGGGGCGGGGACGGGGACGTAATCCGGGGCTTCGCCGGGCAGGTCGTCCTTGCCGTTGTTGATGCGCTTTTGGGCCTTTTTCGCCTCCGGCATGGTAATGGTGCCGTTGCGCCTGGGCGGCTCTTCCTCTTTTTTCTTCTTGGAAAAGCGGGCTTTTATCCTGGACAGCAGGGAGTTCTTCTTTTTCTCCTCCGCCTGTTTATCCCACGCGTCCCGCACCTGCTGGACGTTGGTTTTGTTTTCCACCTCGTCCATGCCGTCGGCCCGCTTCCAGCGGTCCACGTCGTACACGTCGGAGGTCTCCGTGGAGGTCTGCTGAGTGGTCTGCTGGGTTTGGGAGTTTCGGTTCATGCCTCCCATCATGCCGCCCATGCCGCCCATGCCCCCGCCGGGGCCGCCTCCGCCGCCCAGCAGGCCGCCCAGCATTCCGCCCAGGCCGCCCATTCCTCCAGGCATATGGAATCAACTCCTTTGCAAAATACAGGCAGTTAAGCTTCGGCCTTGGGGTCGTTCACCACCAGCTCCTTGGCGGCGGTCAACATTCCGGCCATGCTCTGCAATTCGGCGGGGATAATAATCTTGGTGGCCTTGCCGTCGGCCGCCTTGGCAAAGGCCTCCAGGCTCTTGAGCTGCAAAACCTCGCTGGAGGGCTTTTTCATGTTCAGCGCCTCAATGCCCTGGGCGTTGGCCTCCTGAATCAGGATGATGGCCTTCCCGTGGCCCTCGGCCTCCTGGATGGCGGCCTCTTTCGCGGCCTCGGCCCGGAGGATGGCCGCCTGCTTGGCGGCTTCGGCCCGGAGAATGGTGGACTCCCGGTCGCCCTCGGCGTTGAGGATGGCGGACTGCTTTTTGCCCTCGGCCACCAGGATGGCGGACTGCTTTTCGCCCTCGGCGATCAGGATGGCCTCCCGGCGCTCCCGCTCGGCCTTCATCTGCTTTTCCATGGCGTCCTGAATGGCGGCGGGGGGCGTGATGTTCTTCAGCTCCACCCGGGTGGTCTGGATGCCCCACACCTCGGTGGCCGGCTCCATGGAGGCCTTCATGTTGGTGTTGATGGTCTCCCGGCTGGTCAGGGTCTCGTCCAGCTCCAGCTCGCCGATGATGTTACGCAGGGTGGTGTTGGTCAGGTTCTCCAGGGCCATCAGGGGGTTGTTCACGCCGTAGGCGTACCGCTTGGCGTCGATCACCCGGAAGTACAGCACGGAGTCGATGCGCATGGTCACGTTGTCCTTGGTAATGACCGGCTGGGGGGCGAAGTCCAGCACCTGCTCCATCAGGGAAATCTTCCGGGCCACTCTGTCCACCAGGGGGATGATCATGTGGAAGCCCGGCTCCAGGCTCTTGCGGTAGCGGCCGAAGCGCTCCACCACATAGCTGTGGGCCTGGGGCACGATGCGGATGGACAGGGCCAGCAGCAGCACCACGACCACCACGATGACCGCTGTGATAATAATCTGCGCCGTTGTCATTGGGACATACCTTCTTTCTGAGTACTCATTCCTCCAGCAGAGGGGAACACATCCGCACCAGGCGGTTATGGGTGTCAAAAAATTCAATGACCTTTACATCTACGCCATACGCGGAGCGCATATTTTCCTGGGTGATGACCTCGTGGGCGAAGCCGAAAATCAGGGGGGCGTTGCGCTGGAGCAGGCAGACGATGGACTCGCACATGAACGCCTGGTCGGGGGAGTGGGTGGTCATAATGACCCCGAAGCCCTTGTCCCGCAGGGAGCGGATTTTGCTCATGACCCGAACCATGTTGCCGTAGTCCAGATTGGCGGTGGGCTCGTCCATCACCAGCAGCTGGGGCTCCTGGGCCAGGGCCCGGGCCACCATGACAAGCTGGCGCTCGCCGCCGGAGATGTCGGTGTACACGGTGTCCCTCAAATGGGTGATACCCATGTCGGCCATGGCGGCCTCGGCGATTTCATAGTCCAGCTGGCTGGGCTGGCCGAAATATCCGGTGTTGCTGACCCGGCCAAGGAGCACCACGTCCCGCACCTTATAGGGAAAGGGCGGATTGTGGAACTGGGAGACGTAAGCCATATTCTGGGCCAGCTTGCGGGCCGACCAGTGGGCGGTATTCTCCCCGTTCATCTCCACATAGCCGTTGAGGGGCTTCAGGATGCCCAGGATGGTTTTGAACAGGGTGGTTTTCCCCACGCCGTTTGGGCCAAGCAGGCAGCAAATCTGCCCGGTTTCCACGGAAAAGCTGATTCCGCCCAGAACGGGGCTGGAGGCGCTGTAACCGCAGTCTACATTGGTAAGCGTTAATCTCATTGAAGCAAATCTCCTATTATGTATGGATAAAAAGAAGGCTGCCTCAAAAACCAGGTCAGCCCACAACACAAGCCTTCTCCCCGGCGCGCCGGGATTACGCTTGTTCGCTGACAGGTTTTCTTCTCAATTCTTTGGGTTCGGAAGGCCGGGCGCTTTCGCGGCCCGACCCGCGGCCCCTCGGCATATGGCGCAGCGCCACTTAGCCTACGGGCTCGAATTCCTGACAACCATATATTCAGTTAGCGCTATGGTAACACAAAATAAATTTTCTGTCAAGCTCTTTTTCCGCCGGATTCGCCGGAATTTTTTCCCTGAAACTGTCAAGGAATTGGGTCCGGCAATCACACCGCGCAGCCCGCTCTGCGCGGTGCTTCCTTAGAGGTTCCCTTATAAACGCCGCGCCCGCGCCTTCCCAGACGGCGCGGGCGCTTCAGGCGGTTACGCCCGGCGGATGGGCTCGGAGATTTCGCACAGGGCTTTGGAGGTCTCCATATCGAAGGAGCGGCTGGTGGCCAGATCCCCCAGGGAGACCATGCCCACCAGCCTGCTCTCCTCCACCACGGGCAGCCGGCGCACCTGCTGGGCGGCCATCAGGCGGGCGGCCTCCCTGGGGTCGTCCCCGGGGGAGACCACCGCGCAGCTGCGGCTCATAATGTCCCGCACGGGGGTCTGAGCCGGGTCCTCCTCGGCGGCCACGCAGCGGGTGACGATGTCCCGGTCGGTGACAATGCCCCGCAGCCGTCCGTCCTGGGCGCACACGGGCAGGGAACCCACGTTGTGCCGGGACAGCAGCCGGGCGGCCAGGGCCGCCGACTCCTCCGGGGCGATAGAGACCACGCTGGAGTTCATCAAATCGCGCACTTGCATTTTTCCTACCACCTTGCTACAATATATTTTGCTGCACCCATAGTAT
This sequence comes from Oscillospiraceae bacterium, assembly GCA_021205585.1. Classification (GTDB taxonomy): domain Bacteria; phylum Bacillota; class Clostridia; order Oscillospirales; family Oscillospiraceae; genus JAJPXI01. Next base: position 9,017 of record JAJPXI010000124.1, on the reverse strand, counting down.
CCGCACGAGAGGAAGAATTATGACATGAAGCTTTTACTGCACATCTGCTGCGCCCCCTGTTCGGTGGCCTGCGTCAAGCAGCTGCGGGAGGACGGGATCGAGCCGGTGGGCTTTTGGTACAATCCCAACATCCATCCGGTCACGGAATACCGGGCCAGGCGGGACTGCCTGATCGAGTACGCTGAGAGCATCGGCCTGGAGCTGGCGGTGGAGGACTCCTACGGCCTGCGCCCCTTCGTCCAGGCGGTGTGCGACAACATCGACAACCGCTGCGCCCACTGCTACGCCTGCCGCCTGGAGCGCACCGCCCAGTACGCCGCCGAGCACGGCTTCGATGCCTTTACCACCACCCTGTCCATCAGCCCCTATCAAAATTTCGAGCTCATCTGCCAGCAGGGCCGGCGGGCCGGGACGGAGTACGACGTGCCCTTCATCCCCCTGGACTTCCGCCCCGTGTTCCGGGAGGGGCAGAACGAGGCCAGGGCCCTGGGGCTGTATATGCAAAAATACTGCGGCTGCATCTTCAGCGAGGAGGAGCGGTACTGCAAGACGAAAAAATCCTCATAGAGAATGGAGGAAGCGCCTGTGAAGAAAAAAACCGTGCTGATGTGCGGCTCGGAGCTGGGCGTCCGGGGCGGCATCGTCTCGGTCATCAAAAACTACCTAGCCTGTCAGGACTGGGGCCGGTATCAAATCAAATTTATCCCCACCCACACGGAGAAAAGCAAGCCCGTGGAGGCCGCCTTTTTCGCCCTGGGCTACGCACGGGTGCTGTTCACCCTGCTGGTCAGGAAACCGGACCTGGCCCACGTCCACGCAGCGGAGGGGGGCAGCTTTTACCGCAAGGCCATCCTGGTGCGCACCTTCCGCAAATTCGGCGTGAAAACCGTCATGCACCACCACGCGGCGGAGTTCGACGCCTTTTACGAGGGCCTGAGCGAAAAAAGGCGCGCCTTTGTCAACCGCACCTTCGAGCTGGCCGACGTCAACCTGGCGCTGGGAGCGCGGCGGGCCGAGGCCATCAAAGCCCTGGCCCCCGGAGCGCGGGTGGAGGTGCTGTACAACGCGGTGCCCACCTATGAGGAAAACCCCTATAACCCCCAGGCAAAAAACATCCTGTTTCTGGGCCGCCTTGGGGAGCGGAAGGGAACTTACGATTTGCTGGAGGCCCTGAAGCGGGTCGACGGTCAGATGAACCCCGAAGTGCAGGTCTATCTGTGCGGCGACGGGGAGGTGGAGCAGGTGCGCCAGCGGGTGGAGCAGCTGGGCCTGGGCCATCGGGTGGCCCACATCGGCTGGGTCGACGGGGCACAGAAGGCGGAATTTCTCCGCCAAACCGCCGTCAACGTGCTGCCCTCCTACAACGAGGGGCTGCCCATGTCCATCTTGGAGACCATGGCCCATGGAATCCCCTGCGTGTCCACCGCCGTCGCCTCCATCCCGGAGGTGGTGCGGGACGGGGAAACCGGTTTCCTCCTCCAGCCGGGCCAGACGGAGGAACTGGGGGAGCGGCTGCTCCGCCTTTTGGGGGACGACGAACTGCGGGCGCAATTCAGTCAGCGGGCCTGGCAGCTCATCCGTGAACAATTCAGCCTGCAAAGCCACATGGAGCGGCTGAAGGAGCTGTACGACAGTCTGTGCTGAACAGACGGCGGAAAAGCCTCCCCGCGCAAACCCGGGAAAGGGGCGCTGAAGGTGTGAAAAGAGCGGCCGGCGGGGAGCTTTTGACGCTTCTGGCGCCGCTGACCTACCTGGGAATCGCCGTGGCGATGGTGCTGGCGGTGTGCCGGAACGGGGTCTACCCCAGCGGCTCCGGCATGATGTACCACCTGTACCGGGGCCAGGCGTTGTACGAAGCCTGGGGGCAGGGCGTACTCTGGCCGGGCCTGGACTGGCTGTGGTACAACGGCGTGGAGCTGCTGCGCTGGACGGCCCCTCTGCCGGCCTGTTGGGCGGCGTTTGGAATCTGGCTGGCCGGCGGGGATCTGCCCTCCGGCTTTTTGATTGCCATCGGCCTTCTGTGCTTTCTGGACGGGATGAGCTGGCTGCTGGCGGGCCGGTGGTGCCGGAGACCCTATGTGGGCGCGGTGCTGGGGCTGGTCTGGTTTTTTATGCCCTTCAACTTGTATATGCTCTTTGCCGTCGGGGACCTGGGCTACGCTATGGCGATGGCCCTCCTGCCGCTTCTGGTCTGCCAGTGCTGGCGGTTCGTGCGCTGGCCCAAATGGACGTACCTGCTGCAGCTCGCCCTGTGCTTTGCGTTTCTCACGCTGTGCAGTGCCGGGTGCGCCTGGGCCGTCTTTTTGGGCCTTTTTCTCTTCCTGCTCCTGCTCTGCACCCCCGGCCGCCGCTGGCGGGAGGGCCTTCAGGCGCTGCTGGCCCTGGCGCTCGGTCTGGGGCTGACCGGGGTCTGGCTGTGCGCCGCCGCGCTGGACAAAAACGGCGTTGCCCTGGCCGCCCGAACGGTGGAGAGCCTGTGGTCGGCGTTCAACCCTTCTGCCTGTCTGCAAGAGGGAGGGGCCGTCCCCTATCTGGGGCTGGCGGCCTTTGCCCTGGCGATATTCGGCAGCTTTTGCGGCCAAAAGGCGGCGCTCCCAGCCTTCTGGGCCGGGCTGCTCCTGCTGCTGTGCGCCTGCCTCCCGGCTGAAAACCTGCCCGGCGGCGCCCACTGGCTGAAGCTGGCCGCCCCGGCCCTGTGCCTGATTCTGTTCGGCCTGTTGAACTGGCCGTCCCTGCGCCGCCCCCTGGCGGCGCTGATATGCGTTGCCCTGATTTTTGATATTTTCCCCGCCCGGGCGCTGATTATAGGAACGCAGAGCGGCGAGCTGGCGGGAGAGCGGCTGGACAAGCTCCAGGCCGCCGCGCTCATCGACCAGGCCCAGGACGCGCAGCTCCAGCGCATCGCCCTGCTGGACGGCGGCGCGCTGGAGTCCGCCGGCCCTTTCCTCGTATCCGCCTGGAACGGCTCGACCGCCACCGCCTCCGGCTGGGCGTGGGAGGCGGCGCAGACGGCGGAAAACATCGTCCAAATCAACCAGGGCCTGGCCGACGGCCTCTATCTGTATGTCTTTGACCGCTGCATGGAGCTGGGGTGCGACGGGGTGCTGGTGGCCCTGGACGCCCTGGCAAACGGCGCGGAAGACCTGGATGCGCTGGATGAGGCGGCCCGGGCCCTGGGTTACGGCCAGGCCGCCGTTCAGGACACCTATGTGCTGTACATCCTCCCCACCCAGGGCAGCTGGGGCCTGCTTACCGATTATCCGGCCATCGGCATTGGGACGTCAGCCGCAATAGCGTCCCTGTATTTCCCCGCCATAGAGGAGACGTCCTCCGCCAATCTGAACGACTACACCTTTGAACAGCTCTCCCGGTATCAGACGGTCTACCTGTCCGGCTTCACCTGGGACGACCAGACGCAGGCGGAGGCGCTGCTGCTCCAACTCAGCCGGGCGGGCGTCCGGGTAGTCGTGGATGCCCAGGGCCTGTCCTCCGGCCCCTCGCCCTTCCTGGGCGTTACCTGCTGGGACATCTCCTTTTCCGGCGGCTTTCCAACCCTGTATACCGCGGAAGGGGGGCTGTCCACCGGCGCGTTTTCCCAGAGTGAAGCCTGGAAAACCGTCTTTTTAGAGGGGCTGGAGGACTGCCGGGGCTGGCTGGAGGAGGACGGCCTGGTTCTGGGGGCCTGGGGCACGGTGGACAATGAAAACCTGATTTTCATCGGGCTGAATCTGCCCTATTTTTACGAATCTACCGGGGATGAGACGGCGGGGCAGCTGTTGGGCCAGCTGCTGAACCTGTCCGGCGACGGCCTGCCCCGGCGCGCCCTCGTCAGCCTGGAGGTGACGTACAGCTATACCGGCGTCACCGTCACCTCCCCCGAGGACGGGGTAAACACCACCCTGGCCTACCACGACGGCTTTCAAAGCGACGGGGAAATCCAGGAGCGGAACCATCTTTTGGTGGTACAGAAGGGGACGACCGCCATCACCCTGGGCTACCCCCATCTGCGCCTGGGCCTGTCCGTCAGCGCCGCCAGCCTGCTGCTGTGCGCCGCCCTGTGCCTGCACGTCCGCCGACGGGCAAAGGCCGCAGGACAGGGCAGCAGAAAGCACTGATTAAGGAAGGACCGATTCAATCGGCAAGAGCGGATGGCGGACGCTTTCCTTTCAATCTCAGGCTTCTAAGGAAACGCTGATTAAATACGCCTGCGGCGTCTGGCAGAATCTTTCGGCCCAGGAATGCGTTGCAAAAGCTTGACATACATCAAGTATGCCTGCGCTTTTGCGCCTTTTCCTGAACCAAAATCTTCTGCCACCCGCTCTTGCCGATTTAAGGAAGTACTGATTAAATGCGCCTGCGGCGGCTGGCGGAACTTTTCCGCCGAAAGTGCGTTGCAAAAGTTTGACATACATACAGTATGCCTGCACTTTTGCGCCTTCTTTCGTCGCAAAATTTCTCGCCATCCGCTCTTGTCGATTTAATCAGTCCTTCCTTAATCAGCGCTTCCCTAAAATTTTCAGCGCCCCGGTGGGACACAAATCTGCGCACAGGTGGCACCCGGCGCAATCCCGGACGGCTTCGGAGTCCTGAAACTCCGGGCGGATGACCGTGGGGAATCCCCGGCCCACCAGACCCAGCAGGCCCTTGCCCGCCTGCTCCCGGCAGGCGCGCACGCACAGGGCGCACAGGACGCACTTGCCCTGGTCACGCTCGATGGATACCAGGGCCTGCTCCTTGAAGCCGGGGTGCTTCTCCCCGGCGAACCGCTCCGGCTGGATGGGACGCTGGTTGGCAAAGTAAATCAACCGGCAGTCCTGGTAGTCGTGGCAGCCGCACTCCAGGCACCGTGCGGCCTCTCGCCGGGCCTGGGCCTCGGAAAAGCCCTGGATGACCGAGTCGAAATCCCGCCGCCGCACGTCGGGCGCGCGCACGCCCATGGCCTCCCGGGGCTTTTTCTCCCGGTCGGCCAGCATTTCCGCCGTGACCTCCTTTTTGGAGTAGTAGGGTTCCGGGAAATTCATGGGCTTCCCGGTCAGCCAGGCGTCCACAGCGGCGGCGGCCCGGTCGCCCTCGGCGATGGCCTCGATGGCGATGGAGGCCCCCCGGTTGGTGGCATCCCCGGCGGCGAAGACGCCCTCCAAATTGGTCGCGCAGGTCGTCTCGTCGGCCTCGACAGTGCCTTTCCGGCTCAGGGACACCTGGGACAGCCCCGCCGGGTCGCAGTCCTGGCCGATGGCGGCGATGACCGTGTCCACCTCCAGCAGTTCAAAGGTGTTCTCCATGGGGACGGGGCGGCGGCGGCCGGAGGCATCCGGCTCTCCCAGGGCCATAACCTGGAGCTTCAGGCCGATGACATGGCCGTTCTCTCCCAGCACCTGGGCGGGGTTGGTCAAAAACTTAAACTCCACTCCCTCCTCGATGGCCTCGGAGATTTCCAGATCCTCCGCCGGGGCTTCGGCCCGGGTGCGGCGGTAGACGACGTACACCCGCTCCGCGCCGCAGCGCACGGCAGTGCGGCAGGCGTCCATGGCGGTGTTGCCGCCGCCGACTACGGCCACCCGTTTTCCAATGGAGACGCTCTCTCCCAGATTGACCGCCCGGAGGAAGTCGATGCCTCCCAGCACCCCGGTCAGATTCTCTCCGGGGCAGCCCACGCCCCGGCTCCTCCAGGCGCCCACGGCCAGCAGGACGGCGTCGTACTCCTTCCGCAGATCCTCCAGGCTCATGTCCCGGCCCAGCCGCACGCCATTGACCAGCTCCACGCCGGTTTGACGGATTTCCTCAATTTCCCTGGCCAGCACCCGCTTCGGCAGGCGGTACTCCGGGATGCCGTAACGCAGCATCCCGCCCATCTCAGGCATGGCATCCAGCACCGTGACCCGATGCCCGGCCAGGCGCAGGTAGTAGGCGGCGCTGAGCCCGGCGGGGCCGCCGCCCACCACGGCCACCCGCTTGCCGGTGTCCGGCTGGCATGTCGGCCGGAAGGGGTCGCCGGAGGCCAGATCCCGGTCGGCGGCGAAGGCTTTCAGATAGGCGATGGACAGGGGCTGCTCCACCAGCCCCCGGCGGCAGTCGGCCTCGCAGGGGTGGGGGCAGACCCGGCCAATGGAGGCGGGGAGGGGAATCTTCTCTTTGATGATGGCCACGGCCTCCCGGTCGTTGCCCAGGGCAATCTGCTTGATGTACGCCTGCACCTCGGTGTGGGCGGGGCAGCGCAGGGCGCAGGGGCCCTTGCAGTCCCCCTCGTGGTCGCTCAGCAGCAGCTCCAGGGCCACCTTCCGGGCCTGGAGCGCCCTGGGGGTGTCGGTGCGCACCACCATCCCGTCGGAGGCTTTGGTGGCGCAGGCGCGCAGCAGCTTGGGGGAGTTTTCGGCCTCCACCACGCACAGGCCGCACGCGCCGTAAATTTTCAGGCTTTTATCGTAACACAGGTTTGGAATTTCAATGCCGTTTTCCGCCGCGATGGCCAGGATGGTCTGCCCGGCCCGCCCGGTGACGGTACGGCCGTCGATGGTCAGTTGAATGGTTTCCATGGGCGTCCCCTCCTTATTCCACCGAGATGGCGTCGAAGCGACACAGCTGGCGGCACTGGTCGCAGCGGATGCACACCTCCGGGTCGATTTCGTGGGCCTGCTTTGCCTGGCCCCGGATGGCCCCCACGGGGCACTTCCCGGCGCACAGGGTACAGCCCTTGCACCTGTCCGGGTCGATGGCGTAGCGCCGCAGGGCGGGGCACTCCCCCGCCGGGCATTTTTTGTCCTGGATGTGCCGGTCGTACTCCTCCCGGAAGTAGCGGATGGTGGTCAGCACCGGGTTGGGGGCGGTCTGTCCCAGGCCGCACAGAGCCCCGTCCTTGATGGCAAGGCACAGCTCCTCCAGCAGCTCCACGTCCCCCTGTTTTCCGCGCCCCTCGGTCAGGCGGGTCAAAATCTCCTGCATCCGCTTGGTGCCCAGGCGGCAGTGGACGCACTTGCCGCAGGATTCCTTGGCGGTGAAGTCCAGAAAGAACTTCGCCATGCCCACCATGCAGGTGCTCTCGTCCATAACCACCATGCCGCCGGAGCCCATGATGGCCCCCGTGGCCGACAGGGCCTTGTAGTCGATGACCGTGTCCAGCAAAGACGCGGGGATGCAGCCCCCGGAGGGGCCGCCCATCTGCACCGCCTTAAAGGTTTTATCCCCCCGGATGCCGCCGCCGATGTCGAAGATGACATGGCGCAGGGTCTTGCCCATGGGCACCTCCACCAGGCCGCCCCGGCGGATTTTCCCCGTCAGGGCAAAAACCTTGGTGCCCTTGCTGTTCTCCGTGCCAATGGCGGCGAAGGCCGCGCCGCCGTGCTGGAGAATCCAGGCCACATTGGCGAAAGTTTCCACGTTGTTGATGTTGCTTGGCTCGTCCATGTAGCCCCGCTCCGCAGGGAAGGGGGGCTTGAGCCGGGGCATTCCCCGCTTGCCCTCCAGGGACTCAATCAGGGCGGTTTCCTCCCCGCACACAAAGGCCCCGGCCCCGGCCTTGATGCGCATATCGCAGGAGAAGCCGGTGCCCAAAATGTTCTCCTCCAGCAGGCCGGCCTGCCGGGCCTGCTCAATGGCCAGCTCCAGGTGGACGATGGCCAGGGGGTATTCCGCCCGGACGTAGACGATCATCTCCGCCGCGCCAATGGCGTAGGCCCCGATGAGCATTCCCTCAATCAGGCTGTGGGGGTCGGACTCGATGACCGCCCGATCCATAAAGGCCCCCGGGTCCCCCTCGTCGGCGTTGCAGATGAGATGCTTGGGCCCGGCGTTTTTCCGGGCGGCGTCCCACTTGAACCAGGTGGGGAAGCCCGCGCCCCCCCGCCCGGCCAGGCCGGAAATTTTAATCTCCTCGATGACTTGTTCCGGGGTCATGGAGGTCAAAACCTTCTCCAGGGCCTGATAGCCCCCGGCCCTGCGGTAATCTTCAATGTTTTTCGGGTCGATGCGCCCGCAGTTGCGCAGGACGATGCGGGTCTGCCGCTCCAGGAAGGCCGCGTCCTCCGGCGCAATGGCCAGGCGCTCCACCCCCTCCAGTTCTCCGCTCCTGGCAGCCTGGAGAATATCGCCGGCATCCTCCGGTCGCACCCGCACCAGGCGGCGCAGCAGGGCGTCCCCGTCGTACAGTTCCACGATGGGCTCCAAAAAGCACATCCCGATGCAGCCCGTACTGCCCAGGGTGAAAGGCTCCTGGGGCCCCATCCGCTCCTGGAGGGCCTGGCGGACCTTGCCCGCCCCGGCGGCCACGCCGCAGGAGCCCTCTCCGATTACGAGGCGCATGCCGCTCCCTCCTTTTCCTGAATCTCCCTGAGGATGGCCACGGCGGACTCCGGCGTCAGGTTGCCATGGGCCTCCCCGTTGATCATAATGACCGGGGCCAGGGAGCAGCAGCCCAGGCAGGCCACGTGCTCCAGGGTGAACAGGCCGTCCTCGGTGGTCTGGCCGTCCTGGATGCCTAAGTACTGGGAGATGGCCGCGCTGACCCGCTCACTGCCGTTGACATGGCAGGCCGTCCCCTGGCAGGACATAATCAGATACTTGCCGATGGGGGCCAGGCGGAACTGGGAGTAAAAGGTCGCCACACCCATCACCTCCGCCGGGGTGGTTTTTAACCGCCCGGCCACATGATAGATGACGTCCTTCGGCAGATAGCCATAGATTTCCTGCGCCTTTTGCAGGATGCCGATCAGACTTCCCGGCACGTCCTCCTTGACGCGCAGTTCGTCCTCCAGCAAAGACAAATCACTCATACTACACTCCTCCTTCGCGGCGAACCGGCGGGGTGGTTCGATTCGCCCATTTTTTTATTGTACACGAAATTTGTCAGCCTGTCACCTGTTAAAAACAGGGAAGCGCGTTGATGCTGAAATCAGGGAACCTCTAAAAACATGGCAAGAGCAGCTGGCAAAAGATTTTGTCAGATGCCGCAGGCATAGTTTTTAGAGGTTCCTTTAGGGAAGGACTGATTAAATCGGCAAGAGCGGATGGCGAGAAATTTTGCG
>JAJPXI010000048.1 GCA_021205585.1 Oscillospiraceae bacterium | reverse complement strand
CTGCACTGAAGCAAGAAGCTTTTGAAAGTTTACACAAAACTATTGACACAATCCTATGAAAGCACTGACCGATATTTATCCGCATGTGGTAGCATGTACAGAATTAAGGAAGCACTGATTAAATACGCCTGCGGCGGCTGGCGGAACTTTTCCGCCAAAAGCGCGTTGCAAAAGTTTGAAATACATACAGTATTCCTGCACTTTTGTGCCTTCTTTTGTCGCAAAATTTCTCGCCATCCGCTCTTGCCGATTTAATCAGTCCTTCCTTAGCTCGGCTATTTCGACATCTTTATGACAAATAAGCCCGGCAATCAGGACAAATAACCCCGGTTGCCGGACAAATTAGGTCGGCTATTGGTGGACAGATAGGCTCGGCTATAACACTTACAACCTCTCTACCGGCTATCGCCGATTCCCTTCCTCTTCCGGGGGAGGCAACCCCTCCACCGGGTAAAAAAGCAGGCTTCCCGCCAGGGTGGAAAGCTTGCTTTTGGTGGAGGAGGGTGGATTCGCTTTTCTGCGGAAAAGCCACGCCGGTTGCGATAGGCCCCCGGCCTATCGCCAAGAGCCGGCTTTCGAATCCACCGGGTAAAAAAAGAAGTCTTCCCGCAAAGGCGGAAAGCCTTCTTTTTGGTGGAGGAGGGTGGATTCGAACCACCGAAGTCAGCGACAACAGATTTACAGTCTGCCCCCTTTGGCCACTCGGGAACTCCTCCGTGATTGAATTATGCGCCCCATGAAGGGAAACTGGAGCTGGTGGACGGACTTGAGCCCCCGACCTGCTGATTACAAATCGGTAAATAATTCCCAAAAACGGTTTCCGTCCGAAGTATCTACTTTTATACTTCAAGTTAAGGCCGCCCCATTTATGGGAACAAAGGCACACACATTTTTTGTTACCTATTTGCTACCATCCAGGCCGCTAACTCATTGCTTATTTTAGCACACCCATCATAATCCTGTCAAGTGTTTTTTCTAAAAAGGTACACCTTTTGGGACAGTCAAATATGCGGCGTACAGAGTGACCGAAAAGGTCATTTTTTTATTTTGGGATATGTCTCAAAATTGAACCACCTTTTGGGACAAATTGAAGTGTGCAGCTTGTTCCAGGTGTGGTATACTCCACAGAGAACAGGAGGGAAGCGCAGTGGAAAAAAGAACCTACTACTATGCCAGAGTATCCAGCGCAGAGCAGAATTTAGACCGCCAGCTTGCGGCCTTTATAGCACTGGGCGCAACCGAGCGGGACATTATTACAGACAAGGCCAGCGGGAAGGACTTAGACCGGCCAGGGTATCAGGCTCTTAGGAATACCATATTGCGGAGGGGTGATACCCTTGTAGTCAAGTCTCTGGACAGACTGAGCAGGAGCAAGGCGGACACGAAAAGGGAGTTGCAGTATTTCAGAGACGCGGGTATCCGGGTGAAGGTGCTGGAACTGCCCACCACAATGACGGACTACCCAGAGGGACAGGAATGGATTTTTGAGATGGTCAACAACATTTTGATTGAGGTGCTGGGCGCAATCGCAGAGCAGGAGCGGGAGACGATTCACTGAAGACAGACAGAGGGAATAGCGGCGGCCAAAGCAAAAGGGAAGTCTCTTGGCAGGCCAAAAATAAACCAGCCGGACAACTGGGCGCAGGTGATAGAGCTGTGGCAGAGCGGCACAATTACGGCCAGAGAAGCGATGGCGAGGACGGGGCTAAAGCGCTCCACATTCTACCGGCTTGCTGGAGCGGGACAATAAGACGGCGTTTTAGCTCAAAATCGTCCAGTCCACAGGACAAAATACAGACAAACTCTGAGAGGTAGGGTAGGGATACCACAAAAACATTGGTGCCAAAATAACGGCTGTTGCCGTTGTGTTTGAGGGTAAAAATAAGAACGGGGGAATGAACCTCCCCCGTTTCTCACCTCCCAAAATATTTCTTGAATGTTATCCTTCAAGAACGCCAGAGCCAAATGGTATAAATCAGGTCACAGTCTGTACAGAAAATAAACAGCTTGTCATCCTCCGAGCCGTCTTTGTATGGTGTGCGCAGGGGCTTGCTTTCTGGTACGCCAGGAAGGAACAGGATCATTTCCGTGTTGTGGAAAAACAATTCAGAGGGGTGTCCCGTTTCCTCCCTATCATTGCTGAACTTGAGCATACATCTTTCTATGGGAATATCTTCCCCTTGCTCGGATTTCTTGCAGAGGATTCTTTGCAGGGGCGGCTTTACTTTCAGGGCGGTGTAGGATTGTACAATCTCAGGGTTGCGTGAGGTGCGCTGTCCTGTCTCTCCGATATAGGTGTACCCATCTTCCACCGGCACAAGATTTGCCCCATTATTATAGCCAAAGGTATTCCATCCTCCCTGCCTAACAAAAGATTCCAGGTCGTCAAATTCAATTTCTTGGGCGTTGTCCAGATTGATTATAATATCCATGTCATTCTCCTTTACAGTCCACAGAGGACAGAACTTTTATTGATTTGGAAGTCTACTCCAACAAGATGAAGTGACCAGCCATAGGGGGCGTTGTGGGTTAAGTAGGCCGCTCTCAGAGGGCGCTTGACAATCCTTTCTAACCGCTCTATGGTCTGGGTGTCTGCGATACGGTACATACAGTTGGCAACACATTCCTTGACAACGGGCTGGAGAAAAACCATCCCCTGTTTCCGGGCGTGTATCCCCTCGAAGTTTCCCGCTATGCTGATGCGGTGCAAGCCCATCTTTTCCTGCGGGATGATTTTTGCATCCATGGTCTTTCTCCTCCTCCCCGTGTAGCCGATAGGTCAGCTTGTTTTTTGGAGCGGGATTTATACCGGCGTGTCGGCCAGCTCCGGGTATGCAGCCTTGATTCTTGAAGCTAACCTTTCAAGATTAGTCAGCATAATCATTGCGATTTGCCGCATATCCCTTTTGTCGGTTCCCTTGCAGCTTTGGAGGGCATCATTGTACATTGACTTGCAGTCGCTCAGAAAACAGAGTACCATCTCCATATCCTCTTGGGTCAGTTCGATATTATCCATATTGTTCCCTTTCTCCCCGTTGTGCCGATAGGACAGCATAGACTTCTTCCCAGGCCATAGACTTTTTGCGGCTACACCTCCACCTTGGCCAGAGTAGGATAGGCGGCGTAAATTTTCTTGGTCAGCCTTTCAAGCTCCCACAAAAGAGCCTTGAAATATTTGTGCTGGTCTTGGGTTTCGCTGTTCTCTGGGTTAAACCGCAATCCCTGGCAGGTATCCTCGAACTGGTCAGCATAGGATTCTCTGGAATCCTCCAGGAACCAGAGTACCGTTGCCACATCCTCCAGCGTCAATTCCTTAGTGTCCATAGCGTATTCCTTTCTCCCCGTCCAGCCGATAGGTCAGCTATGATTCACTTTTTGCGTCCGGGCGCAATGGTCAGGGGCGCTACAATGCCGATACAGACGGCCGTTGCAAGGGCAAAGCCAAATACTCCAGTCGTTTCCATAATGCTGTCAGCACAGAGCGCAAAGGCAAGGACGGCGAACAACGCCATAACAATCACTCCTTCCTTTCTGTCTTCCCCGTATAGCCGATAGGTCAGCTTGTCTCTCTGGGCTATCCTTCCACAAACGGAATCAGGCAGTCCCCGCAAATCACATTTACCTTTTTTGTCGCCCGGATAATCGCCTTGCATCCGGGGCATTGATAGCGGCGGCTATGTCCCTTGCTTGCTGGTGGGGTGGTGTTCTCCCCGTCCATGTTCCCGGCGTGCGTCCCGATACTCACGGCGGCGGCGGGGTTGATTCTACACATCTCAATCTCTCTCAGTTCATCCCGCTCCAGTATCCAGTCCAGCAGTTCGTCCCCCGGCTCGGTATGCGACCATCCATACTTTTCCGTTTTCTCACAGGTCAGTCCATGGGTTTCAGCGGCTTCCTTGAAGAATTTATTGTGGTACGTCCCTCCCCGGCTTGTATCGGATATGTTCAGAATCAGGTCGTTATATTCGTGGCACATTTCATGAAGCAGAGAGGCAAGGACATTTTCGAGGGGCCTGTCCAGCGTGCCGCTTGCAATGTTGATTTCACGCTTTCCCCCGGAGGTTGTATTCCAACTATCGTAAGGGGTATAGTGGGCATAGGAACGGCTGGAAGGAATGACGGTGAGGACAGGCTGAGGAAGTTGTCCGTCAAAGAAAGATTCATTCAGCATACGGAAACATTTTTCAAGCTGTCCGGTCAGTCTGGACATTTTAGTTATTTCTTTCATGGGTTGTCCCTCTTTTCTGAAAATTTGAATTTGACAATAGGTAACAAGATGGGGTATAATGCCTCTGTCCGCCCCGTATAGCCGATAGGTCAGCTTGCTTTTGGTTATGCTACTGTAAAGCGGCGTGTGGTGCTTTCACGGGTAAACGCCTGGGCGACATCGGGAAGGGCTTTTTTCAAGGCTACTGTATCAATCCGGCTTGTCTTCACCGTCTTCCATGTTACCCTGAACATTCCGGCTTGGAGGGTTTCACTCTCTCCCATGTACTCCTTGATGGTGTCCTTGAGTGATTCAACTTCTTGTTGCGCCTCTTCAATCAGCACTTGAAGTTGTTTCATCTCAGAGATTTTCGCTTCCAGTTCGTTGATACTCATTTGTTACTCAGTCCTTTTCTTTTTGTTCAGGACAGGCGGCGGGGGGCTTTGCAAAAGTAGCATCTATCTCGCATTTCATTCTTTTTGCGTCCCGTCCCGCTCTTGCCTTGTGTTCTTATCGGCTTTCGCTGAGTGACCACCTTGGCCTGTCCTGTTTTTGAGGGGTGTTCCCTTCAACTGAGCATATTGTACTACATGTGCACATGAATGTCAACATGGCAACATGTACAAACATGTGCACATGAATCTGTGCAAATTGTACATCTTAACATGTATGCGCTGGGCACAATTAAAGGGGGTGAATATATGAGCACTGACGCAAAAAGGGCGGCAAATGCAAGACATCAATCAAAGCTAGATAGAATTGTAATACAACCGCCAAAAGCTGAGGGGGAACATATAAAGGCCGTAGCCGCTGAGGCTGGACAGAGCACGCAAGCATATATCTTGCAAGCTATCCGTGAACGCATAGAACGGGATACTCAGGAATAGGGCTACCCCATGGAATGTCTATGGCCGGGGGGCATTATGGTTTTTTCCACCCCCCTCTTGTCTGAGATATAGTATTGTCACTCATTTTCATTCTCCGGCCTCTTCTATTTTTTTGAAGCCTCAACCTACATTTATGAACGGATAGGGTTTCTTGACAGGAAACGCCAGGAAACAGCTCTCAGCGGCGCAAGACGGGACTTTCCTCCCATCAAAGCACCTTCCCCTACTGGGCGTAAAAACGGCGTGACGGGCCTTCTGCGGCCAAATAAAGGCATCCCATATTCGTGACGGTTCTTGGAGCGGGACGGCAGGAACAAGCCACCCCGTTGATTTGACGGGCCAGGTCAGAGCCGCCAGGAGGAGGAAGTAACTGCCTATAACCAAAAATGTATAGAAAAGTTGCGAACTTTTTGTCCGGTTTCACCCCTTAAAATTACTATATACAGGGGAGGTGAAAATTAACCTTCAAAGGGAACCGCCTGGAGCGGGGCAGGGTGATTGACCATAACCAAAACTGTATGGACATAACCAAAAAGATTCTGATATTTTGGCCTCGCAAATTACTATATAGAGAGGTGAAGGTTATCATTCAATCTCAGGGGGGGCAACCGCCACCTTAGAGATTCCCGTTCATAGTCTGCCAGCCGAGCGGGACAGGGTACAAAAAAAGCAAGCTCATCCAGAACGGACAGGCTTGCAAAAATAAATGTACACTTGACAAGGACAGACAGCGGGGGTATAATAAAAATGTGGAAACCCGGACGGTTGCCACAAACGATAGCTAACCCTTAAGCTGGTGAGGGTTTCCCTCACACAACCTTGGTGGGCCGCCTGTTGGGGCAGACGGCTCACCTCTCTTTATCACAGATTATGTTCATTATCTGGGTAAGAATCCAGAAAATTGAACACAAAGAGGACAAATCTTGAAGTGTTATATGTATCGCCTCCTTTCGGGATTTATTCCCGCAAGGGCTTTACATATGGCCTCCTTCCGCTCTTGCGGGAGGCAGGCAACCGTCCTTTTAACCGTACACCGTTTTATGGAATGGCGGGTTTCCACGGACTGTATTATACTGAACTGGTCAATGGTTGTCAACAAATTTCACCGTTCTGTATATTCCACAGTGAAGGATTGTCAGGCCGAGCGGGACTGACAGACAAGTGAATTGTTTCTAATACGGGACGGTCAGCCAGACCGCCACCGTATTACATAGCCGCCTCGTTGTCAACAGGCGCACAAGCTGAGCGTGTTTCCAAAATGGGAATACGCCTGGTTTTGTGCGTTTCTTTTTTTTGGGAGGGAACGCACATCTAAAAATTAGGTTTTATGGAGGGAGGTTGTAAAGCGTATGAACAGGCCAGCGGGAAAGGGGGTGCAGTTGGTAGTGAGATTGCTAAAATAGAGATGTGGCTAAAAATTTTTTGTCAACATTCGGAATGGCTAAATGGCTTTTTGAGGGGGTAGGAATCGTTGAGATTTCAATGTTTATTTTGGTTGAATCCCTTAAAAGAAATTTAGCTATTTTATGGTTTACATTGAGCTATGGTTTCATAACTCGCTACTAAGCATTCCGACCTTATATCATCCAGGGAGAAATTATAAATGGCGGGAGGAATGCGGCCAGGTCAAGTATTGTCAACAGGTGAGGAAATGGAAAAGTGTAAATAATTTGTGAATAATTTGGAGGACGACCAGGCCAGAGAGTTTGTCGCCATAACGTAACCGTATGCTCACAAAATAGTGAGGTAACTAAAAATTTTTTAGCCGCCTCGGTTTAACTAAAATGATTTTTGGGAGTCTAGAAACATTGGGATTGCAAGGGTTTTCGGGAAGATGTTCCTAAAACAATTTAATAACGCAGAAACGGGTGGTTTACATTGAGCTATGGTTGTCATAAACTCACTACCATTGTATCCCGATCTATACCATCCAGCAAGGTAGGATAATCGTACCACTTTACGTCTACCGTACCTGGTACCGGTAGAACCTCATCAAGACTGCAACGTGGTACTGGGCGCAAGAGTGCGCCCCACTCAGCAACGAGCAGGCGGGCGTAGCAACCTCGCCTTCCACATCCTACCGTCGCCATACTGCTACGCAGTACCCCGTAATTACGAACTTGGTAAATGTGAGGTACCTCCAACAGTAACGGGGAAAGCAGGGGAGCAGAGTTGAAGTTTGGTAGGAGCTACCAATCACCGTACCCTGTGCCAGGCTGAGTTTGGCTCCTATTGTCGGGTGGTACTGCGACCCTGCGGCCAGCAACGAATTAACATCATCGTAAATTATAAATAGCTTTACTTCTTGGATGAAGATGGTAAATCAAAGAGGGGTATCTAAAAAGATACCCCCATCGAAGAATTCAAGAGCATTCTTTTATCGTGACAGTCAGGCCCGGCGGGTGACAGATCAGCACAGACCACATAGACTTAAAACCGCCGATTTGGCAGTTTTGCAAGCTGGACAACCCCCGCCGGGGCAGCAGTCTTTTTATTTCTTGGGTGATTCTCAGTCCCCGCCGGGGGCTTGACAAAGCAGCAGGTCAGCTCAGTAAGACGGCGGGGCAACGCTGGAGCCGCCAGCACCCAAAGGGTAAGGCCAGCTGTTTAGAATAGCAACAGGGGGCGGCGGCATTTATTTTCTTGGGTGACAGCAGAGAAGCCGCCGTGAAGTCGGCGGCCTGTAGAAAGTCTGTGGCCTACAGAGCCGGGAGCCTTGAAGTGCGGACTTTCAAAGGCCGTGTTCTACGACCTTAGAAGGGGGCGGCGTGTGGCCGCCCTGCGTTGTTATCTCCTGGTCCGTCCTCGGTGAGACTTGCAGCCCGCTTAGACTTTAGCCGCACCTCGGACGGAAAACGACAGCACCATGAGTTTGTTTTTTGTTATTGCAAAATATACCACTAAGATTCTCTTCTGGGTGAAAACATACCGGCCCCTTTCGGGGCGGCGTTGTTGAGCGGAGAACGGTGAACGATTCGTTCACCCCGATGGGGGAACGATTTGTTACCCCATTGAGAAGATAAGGGGGTCGTGATTTGCTACCCCCCAAGGGTTTCTTTTGGTTGCTGGGCGGAGAAGATGGGATGCCTTTCCCTCGCAGAATACGATGGATTGTTTTTGCAGTCGCAGAACTCGACGGTATTGAATCAAGGTTTCGGTGAGGGATGGAAGCTGGATACAACATATAGTATTCATTGGTAATTAAAAATACAACATTTAGTTATAAAAAATATCTTTAAGTCAATTTAACTGTTTAATGTTCTAAACTTTTTGGTCTAAAAAGTTATATAAAACATTGATTTCCTTAGATTCTTAGAACTTTTTAGCTGTTTTTATAAGTTCCACTTTCAGGAAAGCTTGCGTTCATTTTTGGGCGTTTGTGAATACCCGCCTGGGTATATGAAGGAAAGATATAGGCGCAGTTTGCGGTCGTTTTTCCGGCCCGCTCCAATCATTTTTTGAAGTGTACAGTTCAAGCTGGAGCGGGGTATAATGATTCCTGTTAGCGGCCTGGGCTTGTCAGATAAGGAGGTTAAAATTTGAACAATGACAGATTCAGGTTTCAAAGTAATTTAGTAAAACAAGGCAAATACTGGTACATCTCAGTGCGAGTATATGACAGGGAGGGTGAAGTCGAAACAAAACA
Source organism: Oscillospiraceae bacterium (assembly GCA_021205585.1). Classification (GTDB taxonomy): domain Bacteria; phylum Bacillota; class Clostridia; order Oscillospirales; family Oscillospiraceae; genus JAJPXI01. The sequence goes on along the minus strand of JAJPXI010000048.1, from coordinate 3,838 downwards.
ATACAAGCGGACTACCGGCCTAAAGGTACGAGGCACACCTAAGAAGAAAGCAAGGGAAAAGATACCTGGTATCGAGGAGCAAATATTTCGTGAGCATTATTCCAACTTTTCGTGGTATTCTGATAACCCATTGTTTTCAGAGTATGTCAACGCCTGGTTGGAGGAGAAGGCTGGGACAGTTCGAGACAAGACTTTGAATGATTACATTCAATACGCAAAGAACCATATCCTTCCAGAGCTTGGAGACATCGAGGTGCGAAAACTGACGCTGAGAAAAATTCAAAACTACTACACCCAAAAGGGGGAAACGCTGAAAAGCGAAAGCCTGAAACGGCAACGGGTTGTTATCATGGGCGCATTGGATAAGGCCGTGATAGATGGAATCATAGGTATCAATCCATGCCGAGCGGGAAAGATTGTATTTCCCCGTAGTGAGAAGTTTGAAGGGCAAGCCTACACGCTGGAGCAAACAGCCGTCTTAATTAAGGGCGCAGCCGAGCGGGGGGAACCGATGATGGCAGCCGTTATGTTGGCTTGCGTCTATGGCTTACGGCGTGAAGAAATTGTTGGGTTGCGTTGGCAGGACGTAGACTTTGAAAAGCGTGAGGTGCATATCAGGAATACCGTGGTTGTTTTTGAAGGCCAGCTCATAGAAGCAGAGCAGACAAAGACAAGAAAGAGCAGAAGGGATATATCTATGCCGGAATCTACCGTTTCCTATTTTGAGAAATTGAAGCAACAGCAGGCCGCCAGGTTTCAGCTGGACAAGGTTGTGCGTTGGCCGAATGGGAAGGTTGTAAGTCCAGACTATCTTTCAAGCAACATTAAAAAGCTGATGGTGAGTTGCGGGCTTCCTCCTATTCGCCTGCATGACCTGAGACATACGGCGGCAAGTCTTTTGGCAACAGAGGTTTCACCTAAACAGGTACAGGAGATGTTAGGGCATGAAAATGTTTCAACCACGCTTGAAATATACACCCATGCGAACAAAAAAGAGCGTGACGAAACAGCAAGAAAGATGGATGCCTTGTTGAAAAAGGCCGAAATTTGTTACTGATTTTGTTACTTATTTTTGAAACGGGGCAGTTTCCATAAATTCCGAACACTGCAAAAAGTTCTGGAATAAAGCAAAAAGGCCAGAAACTCAAAAGTTTCTAACCTTAAAAGTTTGGAGCTGGTGGACGGACTTGAACCCCCGACCTGCTGATTACAAATCAGCTGCTCTACCAACTGAGCTACACCAGCAGCTTGCCCAGCACGCCGCCGGAGGCCTTCCATTGGGGCGGCTCGTCTACAACATGATTTATTTTAGCAGAAAATTTTCGCCCTGTCAACAAAAACATTACACGAATTTGCGATGGAAAATATAGGCAGCGTATTGACGACAAAATCGATTCCGCGCAGGGTTCAAAACGGGGGGAGACAAACGCCCCGTCTTGGTGTATAATGGGTACATTCAGATTTGCGGAGGTGCGTTTCGTGGGACTTGGCCTGTATATTCACATTCCCTTCTGCCGTCAGAAATGCGCGTACTGTGATTTTTACTCCCTGGCGGGTCGCCGGGAGCGCATGGAGGACTACCGCCGCGCCCTGGAGGCCCATCTGGCGGAGGCCGCGCCCCAGGCTGCCCATTTTTCGGTGGACACCGTGTACTTCGGCGGCGGGACCCCCAGCTTTTTCGGGGTGGAAAATCTGGCTGCCCTGCTCAAGGGGATCAAAAAGAAATACCCGGTCAGCCGGGACGCGGAAATCACCCTGGAGGCCAACCCGGACAGCGTGGAGCCGAAAAGCCTGAAGCAGCTGCGCAGGGCGGGGTTCAACCGCCTGTCCCTGGGGATGCAGTCGGCGGACAACGGCCAGCTGGCGGCGCTGGGGCGGCCCCACACTTTCGAGCAGACCCACCTGGCTGTGCTGTCCGCCCGGCGGGCGGGGTTTGAAAACCTGAGCCTGGACTTGATGTACGGTCTGCCGGGGCAGGACATGGCCAGTTGGCAGGACACGGTGGAGCAGGCCCTGGCCCTGGCCCCCCAGCACCTCTCGGCCTACGGCCTGAAGGTGGAGCCGGGCACCCCCCTGGCCCGGCAGGTGGAGCAGGGGGAGGCCCTGCCCGACGACGACGAGCAGGCGGCGTTCTATCTCTGGGCCGTCCGTCACCTGGAGCAGGCGGGCTTTGAACAGTATGAAATCTCCAATTTTGCCCGGCCCGGCTTGGCCTCCCGCCACAATTTGAAATACTGGCTCCTGGAACCGTACATGGGCTTCGGCCCTGGGGCCCACTCCGACTTCGGCGGCCACAGATACTCCTATATCCGGGATTTGGAGGGATACATCCAAGGGGTGCTCCAAGGGGGGCGCCTGGTGGACGAGGACGACCCCATCCCCGACCGGGAGCGCTCCAGCGAGTACCTGATGCTGGGCCTGCGCACCGCCGGGGGGATTGATTTGAACCACTACCAGCGGGAATACCGAATGCGCGCCGCGCCCATCGTGGCCCGGCTGGAGGACTTCCGGGCCCAGGGCTGGGCCGCGGAGCGGGAGGGCCGCTGGCGGCTGACGCCGGAGGGCTTCCTGCTGTCCAACCAGATTATCGGCCAGCTGCTGGAACTGCAGCAGCCGGTCACGCTGGAGAGCACCCTGTCCGCCCTGCGCGCCGGGGAGGCGGAGGCATGAGCGCAGAAATGCAAACCCTGCGGGTGCTGGGCTACGGCGACGGCGGCGAGGGGGTGGCCCGCCTGCCAGACGGCATGGCCTGCTTTGTCGCCGGGGCCCTCCGGGGGGAGCTGTGCCGGGTGCGCTTGCAGAAGGTGGGCCGCTCCTGCGCCTGGGGCCGGGCCGAGGAGATTTTGGAGCCCTCCCCCGCCCGGCAGGTTCCCGACTGCCCCTACTTCGGGCAGTGCGGCGGCTGCGCCCTGCGGCACATGAGCTATCAGGAGGAGCTGGCCCTGAAGCAGCAGAAGGTGGCCGATGCCCTCAGCCGCATCGGCGGGGTAAGCGTCCCCGTTTCTATAATATTGGGGGCGAAAAATACGCTCCGCTATCGAAATAAGGCCCAATTCCCCGTGGCCCCCGGACCGGTCATCGGCTTTTATCAAAAGCGCTCCCACCGGGTCATCGACGTGGAGGACTGCCTGCTCCAGCCCCAAATGGCGGCCCGCCTGCGCCGGGCCGTCCGGGATTGGATGGAGCGCTACCAGGTGCCCGCCTACCAGGAGAAGGACCACCGGGGGCTGGTGCGCCACGTTTACGTCCGCGCCAACGCCGCCGGGGAGAGCCTTTGCTGCCTGCTGGCCAACGGAGAAAAGTTGCCCCACGAGGCGGAGCTGGTGGAGTGCCTGCGCCGGGCCGAGCCGGGCCTGACGGGGGTGGTGCTGGGAATCAACCGGGCGAAAACCAACGTGATTCTGGGGGATTCCTACCGCACCCTCTGGGGCCGGGACACGCTGGAGGAGCGGCTGTGTGGCCTGAGCTTCCGCCTGTCCGTCCCTTCCTTTTTCCAGGTCAACCTGGCACAGACCCAGGTGCTCTACGACAAGGTACTGGAGCTGGCGGCCCTGACGGGACGGGAGACGGTTCTGGATCTGTACTGCGGCATCGGCACCATCTCCCTGGCCCTGGCCCGGCGGGCCGGGCGGGTGCTTGGCGCGGAGGTGACGCCCTCCGCCGTGGAGGACGCCCGGGCCAACACCCGGCGCAACGGCATCTCCAACGCGGAGTTTTTCTGCGGCGACGCCCAGGCCGTCGCCCCCCGCCTGGCCCAGCGGGGCCTGCGCGCCGCTGTCGTCACCGTAGACCCGCCCCGCACGGGCCTGGCCCCGCCGGGCATCGGCCCCATCGCCCC
>JAJPXI010000123.1 GCA_021205585.1 Oscillospiraceae bacterium | reverse complement strand
AGGAATTGGCCATTCACACAGCGCTTCAACGCCTTCTTTTGTCGCAAAATTTCTCACCATCCGCTTTTGCCGATTGAATCAGTCCTTCCTTAAATTAAAACAAGCCATTTTTTATGGCTTGTTTTAATCAGATTTCAGTATCAGCCCTTTTCCCCTACGGCCTGCCAGTAGTCCTGGTAGCGCCCGATGCGCTCGTCGCACTGGGCCAGGGTCTCCCCCTGGGCCAGGATGTAGACCTTGATCTTCGGCTCGGTGCCGGATGGGCGCACCAGGATGGTCACCCCGTCGGCCAGCTGATAGGCCAGCACGTTGGAGCCGGAGAGTTCCATGTGGGTCTGGGCGCCGGTGGATGCGTCTGTGGCGGCGCCGGAGGCGTAGTCTTTGTACACGGCCACGGGGGTTCCGGCGATTTCCGCCGGCGGGTCAGCCCGCAGGGAGGCCATCAGGGCCTTCATGCGCTCCATCCCCTCCAGGCCGGGCATAACCAGGTTCATGGTGCGCTCCCGGTAGCAGCCGTAGGTCTCATACAGGCGCTCCATGGCGTCGTACAGGGTCATGCCCTGTCCGGCGTACCAGGCGGCCATCTCGGCCAGCACCAGGGCGGCGGTGACGGCGTCCTTGTCCCGGACGAAGTCCCCCAGCATATAGCCGTAGGATTCCTCGAAAGAGAAGATGACCGTCCCCTCCCCCCCGGCCTCCAGCCGGTTCTTCTTCTCGGAGATAAATTTGAAGCCGGTAAAGGTGTCGCAGCAGGCAACGCCGTGGGTCTGGGCCACCTTGCGGGCCATCTCCGTGGTGACGATGGTTTTTAAGAACACCGGCTTCTCCGGCATCCGCCCGGAGCGCTCCATGGCCCCAATCAAATAGTCCAGCATCAGCACCCCGGTCTGGTTGCCGGTCAGGGGGACAAATTCCCCGTCCCCCCGGCGCACCATAATGCCCACCCGGTCGGCGTCCGGGTCGGAGCCCAGGATAAAATCCGCCCCCTCCTTCCGGGCCAGCTCCACGGCCAGGGCGAAGCCCTCCGGATTCTCCGGGTTGGGGGAGGCCACGGTGGGGAAGGTTCCGTCCAGCTCCATCTGCTCCGGCACGCACAGCACATGCTTTATCCCCAGGCGGTGCAGGGCCTCGGGAATCAGGTAGTGCCCGGTGCCGTGGAAGGGGGTGTACACCATTTTGAACCGGTCTGCCACCTGGATCACCGCCTGGCGGTCGATGGCCTGAGCCATAACGTGGGAGAGGAATTTTTCATCGGTCTCCTCCCCCATCAGGGTGATGAGGCCGGCGGCCAGCGCCCGGTCGTAGTCCATCAGCTTCACGTCCCGGAAGATGTCGATTTGGGCCATCTTCCCGGACACCCGGGCGGCCTGGGCGGGGGGCAGCTGGGCCCCGTCGGACCAGTAGACCTTGTAGCCGTTGTATTCCTTGGGGTTGTGGCTGGCGGTGATGTTGATGCCGGCGGTGCAGCCGTACTCCCGGACGGCGAAGGACAGCTCCGGGGTGGGCCGCAGGGCGTCAAACAGACGCACAGAAATGCCGTTGGCCGCCATGACGCAGGCGGCAGCCCGGGCGAACAGCTGAGAGTTGACGCGGCAGTCGTAACAGATGGCCACGCCCCGCTGGACGGCCTGGGGGCCGTGCTCCATGATGACCTGGGCGAAGGCCTGGGTGACGTGGCGCACCACATACAGGTTCATGCGGTAGGTGCCCAGGCCCATGGTGCCCCGCAGGCCGGCGGTGCCGAACTCCAGGGGGCCGAAGAAGCGGGAGCGGATATCCTCCTCGTCCCCGGCGAGGGCGGCCAACTCATCCCGCTCGGTCTGGGTCAGCATGGGGCTGTTCAGCCAGGACTGATAGGCGTATTGTATATTCATAGCGGCAAACTCCTTTATTTGTGGAAGCACTGATTCAATGCGCCTGCGGTGGCTGGCGGAGCTTTTGCGCTTTCTTTCGCCGCAAGATTTCTCGCCTTCCACTCTTGTCGATTGAATGAGCCCTTCCATAGATTATTTGTGATAGGCAGAGCCTGAATTGATTTGAAAGGCCCGGTACAGCTGCTCCAGCGCCATCACCCGCGCCAGGTGGTGGGGAAAGGTCATGGGGGACATGGACAGACGCAGCGCGGCGCGCTCCTTGACGCTCCCGTGCAGGCCGCAGGAGCCGCCGATGGCCAGGCACAGCCTGGAGCAGCCCCCTACCATCCAGCGTTCAATCTGGGCGGCCCACTGGGGACTGGAAAGCTGCCGCCCCTCCACGCAAAGGGCGGTGAACACCCCGCCGGAGGGCAGCTTTTCCAATATCCGTCCCGCTTCCTTTTTCAGCGCGGCCTCCACCTGGGCGGGGGAGGGCCGCTCGGGCAGCCGCTCCTCCGGCACCTCCAGCACCTTCAGGCTGCAAAAGGCCCCTAGGCGCTTGGCGTATTCCTCCGCGGCGGCGATGTAAAACGGCTCTTTCAGCCGTCCCACGCAGACCAGGCGCACCTCCATCATTCCACAGGGCACCTCCTGCCCGGTTCGTTCCGGGGGGCCACCTCCACATGGACGCCCGGCCCCACTCCGGCCTGGACGGTCTGTAAGGCCAGGGCCGGGTCGTTGTTTTTCTCGGACAGGTGGGCCAGCAGGACGGTTTTGGGCCGCACCTGGGCGCACATCTGGGCGCAGGCGGCGTTGGACAGGTGCCCGTATTGGCCGGAAATGCGCGCCTGTAAGCTTGGGGGATACGGCCCCCGGCGGAGCATTTCCGGGTCGTGGTTGGCCTCGGCCAGCAGCAGCTCCGCCCCCTCCAACGCCTGAAGCACATCGGGGGTCACCCGTCCCAAATCCGTCACCACCGCCGCCTTGTGCCCCTGGGCGCTCAGGGTGAAGCCCAGGCTTTCGGCGGCGTCGTGCAGGGTTGGGAAGGCGGAGACGGTCAGGCCGCCCAGGACAAAGGGGCTGCCGGGACAGACGATGTGCAGCTCCCGTGCAATGCCGTCAATCTTAGTCGCCAGATGCCGGGCGGTTCCGGCGCTGCACCACACGGGCGGGGCACAGCGCCTGAACAGGGTGGCAAGGCCGCTGATATGGTCGCTGTGCTCGTGGGTGATCAGCACGCCCGACAGCTGCTCCGGGGCCAGGCCCAGCCCGGCCAGGCTTCGGGTGACGCGGCGGCAGGAGATGCCGGCGTCCACTAAAATATATGTATCCCCCTGGGAGACAAGACAGCAGTTCCCGCTGCTCCCGGAGGCCAGGGTGGTGACGGTCAAAGGGTTCCCTCCTGTAAAAGCACCGCCCCTCTCTGCCTTTGGGGAGGGGCGGAAAAATACGTCAGCCCACGTTTTCCTCGGCGGCCTCCTCCTCAGGCGCCACCACGGCCCGGATGTCGGCCCCCAGGCCGGACAGCTTGCGCACAATGTCCTCATAGCCCCGCTCGATGTGGTAGACCCGGCTGACCTCGGTGGCCCCCTGGGCGGCCAGGCCGGCGATGACCATGGCGGCCCCGGCCCGCAGATCGCAGGCCTGAATCTTGGCCCCCGACAGGCGCCCGACCCCTTCGATGACGGCGATCTTGCCGTCCACCTGGATTTGCGCCCCCATGCGGCGCAGCTCGCCCACATAGCGGTAACGGTTGTCCCATACCCCTTCGGTCAGCAAGCTGGTACCCTGGGCCATACACAGGGCCACGGCCATCTGGGGCTGCATATCCGTGGGGAAGCCGGGGTAGGGCATGGTTTTGATGTTGGTGCGGTTCAGGGGGCCGGTGCGGCGGACGATCACGGCATCGTCCTCCTCCTCCACCTCCACGCCCATCTCCTGAAGCTTGGCGGTGATGCACTCCAAATGCTTGGGAATGACGTTTTCAATCCGGGCCTCGCCCCCGGCGGCGGCCACGGCAGCCATATAGGTGCCGGCCTCGATCTGGTCGGGAATGATGGTGTAGCTCCCGCCGCCCAGCCGGCTAACCCCGCGAATTTTAATCACGTCGGTGCCCGCGCCCATGATGTTGGCCCCCATGGAATTCAAAAAGTTTGCCAAATCCACCACATGGGGTTCCCTGGCGGCGTTTTCGATGACCGTCATGCCCTCGGCCAGCGCGGCGGCCAGCATGATGTTCATGGTGGCCCCCACGGACACCACGTCCAGGTAGACCTGGGAGCCTCGCAGCCGCCCGCCGGCGTTGGCGTGAACATAGCCGCCGTTGACATCCACCTGGGCGCCCATGGCCATAAAGCCCTTGATGTGCTGGTCGATGGGGCGGCCGCCGAAGTCGCAGCCCCCCGGCATGGGCACCTCCGCGCTACCGAAGCGGCCCAGCAGGGCGCCGATGAGATAATAGGAGGCCCGCAGGCGCCGGGCAGGCCCTTCGGCCAGGCGGCTGTTGCGGATGCAGGAGCAGTCCACCTCCATGGTGGTGCGGTTGACGGTGCGCACGCTGGCCCCCATCTCCTGGAGGATGCTCAAAATCAGGGTCACGTCGGAAATCTGCGGGATATTTTCGATGCGGCACACCCCGTCCACCAAAATGGCGGCTGGAATAATGGCGACGGCAGCGTTTTTCGCGCCGCTGATTTCCACCGTTCCGTGGAGCGGGCGGCCGCCCTGGATTACATATTTAGTCAAGTTCTCTTCCCCTTATCTGGCCGAAACATCGGCAGGTATCGCCCCGGAGGGCGGGTTCTATTTTTTGATAAAACAGTGCGGAGCTACGCTGTTAAGGAAGGACTGATTAAATCGGCAAGAGCGGATGGCGAGAAATTTTGCGACGAAAGAAGGCGCAAAAGTGCAGGCATACTTTGTGTATGTCAAACTTTTGCAACGCGCTTTCGGCGAAAAAGTTCCGCCAGCCGCCGCAGACGCATTTAATCAGTGCTTCCTTAAGTAAACATAAAACATTTCCAACAGGGTATTATACAGGATAGCCTGAAAAAAGTAAAGCGTTTTGCAGCAAAAACAGTATGGCGCTTTTTTGCGGCCTTTATACTCCGGCGCTTCAAATTCCCCAATGTCATTCGCCGCTCTACAGGCCGTACTGCGCCGCGTCGGCGGAGTTGACCAGGATGACCTGGTCGCGCTTGGAGTAGGTGCTGGTGCTCTCGTAGGTGCGGCTGATTAACGTACCGTCCGCGCTGTAGACACAACGGTAGGCCTCCACCTTGTAGCCGGTGTAGGGGGTGACGGACACCTTGGTGCTGCCGGCGGCCACCGAATTGTCGATTTTATACACCGTGCTATAGGCGGTGGTGGACAGGGTGTTGAACTCCATTTTCACATAGGTGTCGTCCACTTTGGTGCCCAAAATCTTCACCGTCAGGTAGCGCCCGGAAACGGAGATGTCCAGCTTGATGGGGTAGTCGGTGTTGTTGCGGAACTGGAAATCGGAGCCGCTGCTGCTGTACATGGCGTCGCTGCCCAGGGGAAGGTAGGACACGGCGTAGGTGTGGTTGCGCCGCTGCACCACCTCCAGGTTGGCGTACAGCACGGCGGTGTAGATGGTGGAGGAGCCCTGGCACACGCCGCCGCCTATGGAGTCCACCGTCAGCCCGCCCACATAGGACGGGGCGGGCAGGAAGCCCATGCTCTCGGTGCAGCCGTTCATCTGTGCAGCGTAGGAAAAGGTCTCTCCTGGCAGCAGGATAATGCCGTTGCACAGCTGGCCGGCCAGAGCCACGTTGGACAGGCGGTTGCTGGTGCCGCTGACATAGGTGGTGCATTCTCCCAGCACGTCGGCGAACAGTCTGGCCTGGAGCTGGGTGGCGGTGATGTCCGGCTCAGTGTAAATCAGGGGGATGGAGCAGCTCTCGCCCTGCTCTGTCTCGTCATAGAGCTGTTGGGCGGTCTCCACGTCGAAGCTGACGCCGGTGACCCCCTCCACCACCTCATAGGTAGTGGAATCCAGGGTGGCGTTTTCGGCCTCCACATAAATTTCATCTAAAATCGCCTGGAAGTCAGGATCCTCCGCCGGGGTAAACGTCCCCTGGATGGCGATGCTGTCCGTGTCGCACAAATTCAGCTGCTCCAGCAGCTGCTCCTCCAGGCCCTCCAGATCCACCGCCATGCCGTCCGTCCCCCGGGTCACCACCAGACAGCCGTCCGCCACCGCGTAGCTGTACTCCGTCGCGTCCCAGGTCAGCGCGGCAGTGGTCTGCTCCACCAGGCCGGTCAGATAGTCGGGGTTGGAAAAGTACAAAACATCCTGGGCCGCGCGAACCGTTTCCTCCTCGTCAAGCAGGGCTTCCAGTCACGCCAGGCCCCGGGAGAAGAAGCCCTTCCCCCGAAGAGTCACCTGGCTGCTGAGGGCCTGCTCATCCAGGCTCAGGCCGGCCACGCCCAGGTAGCAGGAGACGCTTGTCTCCGCCTCCTGGCACACCAGCTCCACCGGCTCGGCCTGGAGCTGGGACACGGTTTTCTCCAGCAGTTCCACGGCCTGGGCGTACCCCATGCCGCCGATGTCGGTTTCCAGGGCCTGGCTGTTGGGCAAAATATGGGCCGTGGCCCAGGCGCAAAGGCCCGCGTAGGCCCCGGCGGCCAGTACGACCAGCCCGCCCGCAATGCACAGCGCCAGCAGGGAGCCGCTGATTTTTTTCTTATTCTTTTTTATTTTTGCCTGGGTTTTCCGCGGTGCGGATTCCGTTTTTGTCTTTATCCCCATAGAAGTTCTCCTCGTCCGCCGCCCCTTCGCCTGCGGCATCGGGTTCATTATATGTCCTTTTCGCCAAAAAAGCAATTACAGTTTGGTTACAGAGCGCAAAAGCAAAAGATTTCCTTTCCCCTGCGGAAATCTTTTTGTTGTGTTTCCCCGGCGGGCGTGATACAATAACGCTGCTGTGATTTGAAGCGGCTCCACGCGGGTCGGGAACGGAGGGGGACATGAGCGACGCGCCGAAACAAAAGAACGGCTGGCTGATCTGGGCCGCCATCATCGCGGCCTTTTTCTTTGGCCTGTGGCCTGTGGCCCTGGCTCTGCTGGCCTATCAGATATACCGAATTGGCCGGGAGAAGCGGGGCGCGGCCCAGCCCCGCCACCCTTACGACATTCAGCGGCAGCGGGCGGAGCGGGCCAAAGCCGCCGGAGAACAGCCCTCTGGCGAAAGCCAGACCGCCGCCGGGCAGCGGGCCGCCCCGGAGGGACAGGCCGCGCCCAAAACGGAGCAGGGAGGCCCCGCCGCAAGCGCAAAACCCGCCACCCCTCCCGCCGGGCAGTCCCGCAGGGACTGGCGGTGGATGGTCTGGGCCGGGGGGATTCTGTCGGGGATTTTTCTAATCGCCTTTGTCAGCGCGCTGACCGACTATATTTCCTGGGCGGCCTGGGCGGGCTGGCTGAACGACGAGTTCAGCGGCGTCATCACCTTGGCCCTGTTCCTGCTGGCCAGCCTGACCCTGCTGGGCGCCGGGCTGCGGAAGCGGCGGTGGCAGCGGCAGCTGGCCTATCTGCGCTACATTGGGGACAACCGCCAGGTCAGCCTGGCTCAGATGGCCGCCGCCTTCGGCACGCCTGTGAACCGGCTGTGCCGGGACATCCGCCGGCTGTGGAAGGCCGGGCTACTGCCCCAGGGTTACCTGGACATGGCCGCCGGGACGCTGGTGCTCGGCCGGCGGGAGCCGCCGAAAGAGCCGGATCCGCCGCCGCCCCAGGACGAGCAGAGCGTCCTCACCCAAATCCGCCGGGTCAACGACGCTATTGCCGACTCGGTGATGTCGGCCAAGATTTCCCGCATTGAGGAGATTACCGGGCGCATTTTGGACTACCAGCGGCAGAACCCGGACAAGGCCGGCCAGCTGCGCAGCTTTTTGAACTACTACCTGCCCACCACCCTGAAGATCCTCCAGGCCTACGCCCAGCTGGAGGCCCAGGGGGTGGAGGGGGAGAACATCTCCGCCGCCAAGGGCCGCATCGAGGGCATGATGGACAAGGTGGTGGAGGGCTTCGAGGCCCAGCTGGACCGGCTGTTCCAGGACAGCGCCATGGACATCGCCGCCGACGTGGCGGTGCTGGAAAAAATGCTGGAAAAGGACGGCCTGTCCTCCTCCGGACAGAACTTGACGCTCTAAGGAAGCACTGATTAAATGCGCCTGCGGCGGCTGACGGAACTTTTCCGCCAAAAGTGCGTTGCAAAAGTTTGAAATACATGCAGTATTCCTGCACTTTTGCGCCTTCTTTTGTCGCAAAATTTCTCGCCATCCGCTCTTGCCGATTTAATCAGTCCTTCCCTAAATCAGGGCGGACGCGCAAATTTCTTCTGGATTTTTGAGAAAAAGATTTGCAATTTTCCCGCCCAGGCGGTACAATATATTTTACTGACCATAGCAAGCCGGGCGGGCGTCCCCCGAAGGGAGCCGCCCGGCCATTGGTATGCGCGGTTTTGAGTTGAAAAATTAGAGAGGTGCGCAAGTTGCAGAATACAAAGCTGAGAAACGTGGCCATCATCGCCCATGTGGACCACGGAAAGACCACACTGGTGGACGAGATGCTCAAGCAGGGCGGCATTTACCGGGAGAACCAGGCCACGGTGGAGCGGGTCATGGACTCCAACGACCTGGAGCGGGAGCGGGGCATCACCATTCTGGCCAAGAATACCGCCGTCCACTATAAGGACGTAAAAATCAACATCGTGGACACCCCCGGCCACGCCGACTTCGGCGGCGAGGTGGAGCGCATTTTGAAAATGGTCAACGGCGTCATCCTGCTGGTAGACGCCGCCGAGGGCCCTATGCCCCAGACCCGGTTTGTGCTGTCCAAGGCCCTGGAGCTGGGCCACCGGGTCATCGTGGTGGTCAATAAAATCGACCGCCCCGACCAGCGGATTCACGAGGTCATGGACGAGGTGCTGGAGCTGCTGATGGATCTGGACGCCACCGAGGAGCAGTTCGACTCTCCCACCCTGTTCTGCTCCGGCCGCCAGGGCACGGCCTCCTACTCCCCCGACGAGCCGGGGACGGATCTGACCCCCCTGTTTGAGACCATTTTGCAGTATATCCCCGCCCCGGAGGCCCAGACGGATCAGCCGTTCCAGATGCTGGTCTCCTCCATCGACTACAACGACTTTGTGGGCCGCATCGCCATCGGGCGCATCGAGCGGGGAATCATCCGCCAGAACCAGGAAATCGCGGTGTGCAACTACCACGACCCCGATGCCCCGGCCAAAAAAGCCAAGGCCACCGCCCTGTACACCTTCGACGGTCTGGCCCGCACCCCTGTCACAGAAGCCGCCGCCGGGGAAATTATCGCCCTGAGCGGCATCGGTCAGGTGACCATCGGGGACACCGTCTGCGCCCCCGACGCGGTGGAGCCCATGGAGTTCGTCAAAATTTCCGCCCCCACCATTGAGATGACCTTTTCGGTCAACGACTCCCCCTTCGCCGGACGGGAGGGCAAATTCGTCACCTCCCGCCAGCTGCGGGAGCGGCTGTTCCGGGAAACCATGAAGGACGTGTCCCTGCGGGTCAGCGAAACCGACAGCACCGAGGCCTTCAACGTGGCGGGCCGGGGGGAGATGTCCCTGTCCATCCTGATTGAGACCATGCGCCGGGAGGGCTATGAGTTTCAGGTCTCCCCGCCCCGGGTGCTCTATCAGGAAATCGACGGCAAGCGGCAGGAGCCCATGGAGCGGCTGGTGGTGGACGTCCCCGCCGAGTCCGTGGGGGCGGTCATTGAAAAGCTGGGCTCCCGCAAGGGGGAAATGCTGGAGATGACCCCGGTGGGCAGCCGGATGAGGGCGGAGTTCCTGGTGCCCTCCAGGGGGCTGTTCGGCTACCGGAATGAATTTTTGACCGACACCAAGGGTGAGGGCATTATGGCCTCTGTGTTTGAGTGCTACGCCCCCTACAAGGGGGAGCTGAACCGCCGGAGCAGCGGCAGCCTGGTGTCCTTCGAGACGGGGGAGAGCGTGACCTACGGCCTGTACAACGCCCAGGAGCGGGGAGTGCTCTTCATCGGCCCCGGCGTGCCGGTCTACGGCGGCATGGTGGTGGGGGAAACCCCCAAGAGCGAGGACATCAGCGTCAACGTATGCAAGAAAAAACAGCTGACCAATATGCGGGCCTCCGGCTCCGACGAGGCCCTGCGCCTAACCACCCCCCGGCAGATGAGCCTGGAGCAGTGCCTGGAGTTTCTGGCCGACGACGAGCTGCTGGAGGTCACGCCGGAGAGCCTGCGCCTGCGCAAGCGCCTGCTGGATCACGCGGCCCGGATGCGGGAAGCGGCCAAGAAAAAGCAGTAACGGCCGCCCCGCACAGAGCGGCAGGAAACGAATTTCGGGCCAAATTCCCTCTTTCGCGCAAATGCAGGGGCCGCCGCAAACGATTGCGGCGGCCCCGTATCCTTTTATTCCAGTCCCTTTCCGCCGTTCCAGGCCCAGGCGCGCACGTCGGGCAGGTCCACGCCGTGGTCGCGGATATACTGCCGGTGCTCCATCAGCCGGTCGTTCATGCGCTGCACCAGGTAGGCCCCCCGGTTGCCCAGGGAGGGCAGGCGCTGCACCACGTCGATGACCAGGTGAAAACGGTCGATGTCGTTGCGCACCCGCATATCGAAGGGGGTGGTGATGGTTCCCTCCTCCTTGTAGCCCCGGACGTGGAGATTGGGGTTGTGCCGCCGGTAGGTCAGCTCGTGAATCAGGGTAGCGTAGCCGTGGTAGGCGAAGATGACCGGCTTGTCGCGGGTAAAGAGCATATCGTACTCCATATCCGTCAGGCCGTGGGGGTGCTCGGTGTGGGGCTGCAGCTTCATCAAATCCACCACGTTGACCACCCGCAGCTTCAGCTCCGGCATCTCCCGGCGCAGGATGGTCACAGCTGCCAGGGTCTCCAGGGTGGGGGTGTCGCCGCAGCAGGCCATCACCACGTCCGGCTCCTGCCCCTGGTCGTTGGAGGCCCAGTCCCAGATGCCGATGCCCTGGGCGCAGTGCCGGGCGGCCTGCTCCACGGTCAGCCACTGGGGCCGGGGGTGCTTGCTGGCCACAATGACGTTGACGTAGTTGCGGCTTTTGATGCAGTGGTCAAAACAGCTGAGCAGGCAGTTGGCGTCCGGGGGCAGGTAGATGCGCACCACGTCGGCCTTTTTGTTGGCGATATGGTCTAAAAAGCCGGGATCCTGGTGGGTAAAGCCGTTGTGGTCCTGCTGCCAGACGTTGGAGGCCAGCACATAGTTCAAAGAGGCAATGTCCTGCCGCCAGGGCAGCTCAGAGCAGGTTTTCAGCCACTTGGCGTGCTGGGCGGCCATGGAGTCCACAATGCGGATAAAGGCCTCGTAGCTGCTGAAAAAGCCGTGGCGTCCGGTGAGCAGGTAGCCCTCCAGCATCCCCTGGCACATGTGCTCGGAGAGCATGGAGTCCATCACCCGGCCGTCCGGGTCCAAGTGCTCGTCCTGGGGCAGCTGGGGATCCAGAAAGCGCCGGCCCGTGACCTCAAATACCGGGTGCAGGCGGTTGGAGGCCGTCTCGTCCGGGGCGAAGATGCGGAAATTGCGCTGCTCCATGTTCAGGGCCATCACGTCCCGGACATATTCCCCCAGCACCAGCATGTCCTGGGCCTCCACCGCGCCGGGGGCGTCCACCTGGACGGCGTAGGCGCGGAAATCCGGGGTGCGCAGGTCTCGCAGGAGCAGGCCGCCGTTGGTGTGGGGGTTGGCCCCCATGCGGCGGTTTCCCCTGGGCGGGAAGTCCAGGAGCATGGGCACCGGGCGGCCCTCCCCGTCGAACAGCTCCTCCGGCCGGTAGCTGCGCAGCCACCGCTCCAGCAGGGGCAGATGCTCGTCGGTCTGCTCCCCCATGGAGATGGGTACCTGGTGGGCTCGGTAGGCCCCCTCCACCGGGTTTCCGTCCACCTCCTTCGGGCCGGTCCAGCCCTTGGGGGTGCGCAGCACCAGCATGGGCCAGCGCACCCGTTCGGCACAGCCGGTCTCCCTGGCCTTTTTCCGCAGGCTCAGGATGGAGCGCACCGCCCAGTCCAGGGCGGCGGCCATCTGCTGGTGCATGGACTCCGGCTCGTCCCCCTCCACAAAGCGCACGTCCCAGCCGCAGCCCTGGAAATACTGCTCCACCTCCCGGCGGGACATCCGGGAGAAGATGGTGGGGTTGGCGATTTTGAAGCCGTTCAGGTGCAAAATGGGCAGCACCGCCCCGTCGGTGACGGGGTTGAGAAACTTGTTCCCGTGCCAGGAGGTGGCCAGGGGGCCGGTTTCGGCCTCCCCGTCCCCCACCACGCAGGCGGCGATTAAATCCGGGTTGTCGGCCACCGCCCCGAAGGCGTGGGCCAGGGAGTAGCCCAGCTCGCCCCCCTCGTGGATGGAGCCGGGGGTCTCCGGGGCCACATGGCTGGGGATTCCGCCAGGGAAGGAGAACTGCCGGAACAGCTTACGCATGCCCTCTTTATCCCGCGTAATATTGGGATAGATTTCTGTGTAGCTGCCGTCCAGCCAGTCCTGGGCCACCATGGCGTTGCCCCCGTGGCCGGGGCCGGAGAGGTAAATCATGTCCAGGTCATATTTGCAGATGACTCGGTTGAGATGGGTATAGATAAAATTCTGGCCGGGGCAGGTCCCCCAGTGGCCCACGATGACCTTCTTCAAATCCTCCGCCGCCAGGGGCCGCTCCAGCAGCGGGTTGTCCAGCAGATAGAGCTGGCAGGCCGTCAGGTAGTTGGCCGCCCGCCAGTAGGCGTCCAGCTGCCTGAGTTTGGCCGGGGACAGGGGCTGTCTGGTCTTCCGGGCCGGGGTCTTCCCCCCGGCGGTTGGGTCTGTACGGTTCATGCGCACGCCTCCTAATACTTTTTTCCGATTAAAATGGGACATTTTAATCTGAACTTTTGAAGCGTCCAAGAGCCGCGCAAA
>JAJPXI010000195.1 GCA_021205585.1 Oscillospiraceae bacterium | reverse complement strand
GTGCGAAAATCTCTTTTCCTATTTCATCGTTTCCCTCTTGTTTTTTTCGCGTTTTGTGGTAAAATGAATACGTTGAAATTTCCGGTCAAGGAGAGGAACCGATATGAGCGAGAGCAGCAAGGACTATATTTCCCGTGTGGATGAAATGGGAAACCTCCACATTTCTGAGGCGGTGCTGGCCGGTATCGCCGCCGCCGCTGCCAGGGAGACGGAGGGGGTCAGTGCCCTGGCCGGGGGCCGCGCGGAGAACACCAGCGGGCTGGTCATCGGGAAAAAGGTGGCCCGCAGCGTGGAAATCCGGGTCAGCGAGGACAAGGTATCCATCGCCGTGGCCATTCTGGTGAAGTACGGCTACGTCATTCCCGATGTGGGTCGGGCGGTGCAGGAGGCCGTGGCCAACGCCGTGGAAAACACCACGGGGCTGAAGGTGGATTGCGTCAACGTCCATGTGGTGGGCGTGGCGTTCCAGTGACGGGCGTGAAATTGGAGGGATGGGCATGACCAGGACGAACGCCAGGGAAATCGCGATCCATCTGACCTTCGAGCTGGGTTTTTCCGACCTGTCCGCCGACGCGCTTCTGGAGCAGGCCCTGCGCAAAGAGCGCTTTGAGCAGCTGGGCGGGGAGGAGCCTCTTTATGCTCAGTTCCCCAATGAAAAACAGCTGGATTACATCCAAACGCTGGTGCGCGGCGCGTTCCAGCACGGCGCGGAGCTGGACGGGTATATCGCGAAGTACGCCGTGGGCTGGAGCTTCTCCCGCATTGATCGGATGGCCGCCGCCGTTATGCGGGTGGCCATGTATGAAATCCTGTATATGCCCGATGTGCCCAACGCCGCCGCCATCAACGACGCGGTGGAGATTTCCAAGCACTACGAGGAGGAGAACACCGTCCGATTTATCAACGGCATTCTGGGCAGCTTCGTCCGCCGGGAGCAGATTCCCGGCCCGGCAGGGGAGGAGGGATGAATATGCCCGCCTGCCTGGGCCTGGACACCAGCAACTACACCACCTCCGCCGCCGTGTTCGACGGGGCGGCCATGCGCCCCGCAGGGCAGCTGCTGTCCGTCCCGGAGGGAGCTATGGGCCTGCGGCAGAGCGACGCGCTGTTTCAGCACGTCAAGCGCCTGCCGGAGTTGTTCGCCCGCCTGGGTGAGCTGGGCGCGTTCGCAGACCTCCGCGCCGTGGGGGCCAGCACCCAGCCCAGGCGGCTGGAGGGCTCCTATATGCCCTGTTTTTTGCCCGGGGAGACGGTGGGCCGCTGCCTGGCCCAGGTTCTGGGCGTTCCGTTTTTTCCTTTTTCCCATCAGGAGGGGCACATCGCCGCCGCCGCCTGGTCGGCGGGCCGGGAGGATTTGCTGGACAGGCCCCACCTGGCCTGGCACCTGTCCGGGGGCACCACGGAGCTGCTCTATGTGCAGCCGGAGGGCCGGGAAATCCGGGCCCGGCGTGTCGGCGGAACCAGCGATATTTCCGCCGGCCAGCTGCTGGACCGGACGGGCAGGCTGCTGGGGTTGCCCTTTCCCGCCGGCGCCGCGCTGGATCGACTGACGGCGGGGCAGGGGAGAGGGGAATTTTTCCCCGTCAAAATCAAAGATTACACGTTTTCCCTGTCCGGGGTGGAGAATAAGGTGAAAGCCCTGGCGGAGCGTGGGGAGCCCCCCCAGCGGGTGGCCTGTTACGCGCTGGACACCATCGCGAATGCGGTGCTGGCCGTGACCCGCGCTGTCCAGGCCGGGGGGGAGGCGTTGCCGATGCTGTGTTCCGGCGGCGTGGCCTCCAGTCAGCGCCTGCGCCATTGGCTGGAGGGCGCGGTTTTCGCGCAGCCGGCCTATTCCTCCGACAATGCCGCCGGGGTGGCCCTTCTGGCCTATCGGCAGATTTCATAAAGGTGCGATATGGAAATTTACTCTGTCTCCCAGGTCAACGGCTACTTAAAGCAGCAGTTCGATGCCGACCCCGTCCTCAGCGCCCTGTTCATCCGGGGAGAGCTGTGCAACTATAAAACCTACCCTTCGGGCCACCACTACTTTTCCCTGAAGGACGAGGGCGGTTCACTCCGCTGCGTCATGTTCCGCCGGGAGGCGGCCGGCCTGAACTTCCGGCCTCAAAACGGGATGCAGGTCATCGCCTATGGCCGGGTCAGCGTGTTTCCCAGGGACGGGCAGTACCAGCTTTACTGTTCCAAACTGACTGCGGAGGGCCTGGGGGATTTGCACCTGGCCTTTGAGCAGATGAAGGAAAAGCTCTACCGCCAGGGCCTGTTTGCCCAGGAGCACAAAAAAACCCTGCCGCGCTACCCGGAACATATCGTGCTGATTACCTCCCCGGTGGGGGCGGCAGTGCAGGATATGCTGCGCATCCTGGGTGCCAGGTGGCCCCTGGCCCGGATCACCCTGCTCCCCGTGCGGGTGCAGGGGGAGCAGGCCGCCGGGGAGATCGCCCAGGCCCTCCGCTGGGCCAACGCCAACCTCCGGGCCGATTTGATCCTGACCGGCCGGGGCGGCGGCTCCATGGAGGATTTGATGGCCTTTAACGAAGAAATCGTGGCCAGGGCCATCTACGACTCCAAAATTCCTGTCATATCCGCCGTGGGCCACGAGCCGGACGTAACCATTGCGGACTTCGTGGCAGATTTGCGGGCGGCCACCCCCTCCAACGCCGCGGAGCTGGCGGTGCCCGACCAGAACGCCTTGTATGAACTGCTGGGCCAGTTGGCCCAGCGACTGCGCCGGGCCATGGAGCGGCAGCTGACTGCCCGGCGCGATCGGCTGAAGCGGCTGGAGGCCAGCCGGGTGATGGCCGGCCCCACGGTCTTTCTGCAGGACCGGCGGCTTCAGCTGGACTTTTACCAAAACCGCATGGCCGCCGGACTGCGGCAGAGCCTGGGGGAGAACCAGCGCAGACTGGCCGCCAAGGCCGCCGCGCTGGACGCCATGAGCCCCCTGAAGGTGCTGGGCCGGGGTTATTCCATCGCCCAGAGGAAGGACGGCGCCGTGCTCTCCAGCGTGGCCCAGGCCGCGCCGGACATGAAATTTAACCTGCGTCTGGTGGACGGGAGTCTGCCCTGTCGGGTAGAAACGGAGGACAAAAATGGCGGAAAAAAAGCTGAACTTTGAGCAGGCCATGAGCCGTCTGGAGGAAATCGTGGCCGCGTTGGAAAAGGGGGAGGCCCCCCTGGAGCAGTCCCTGGCCCTGTTTGAAGAGGGCAGCAAGCTGCTGCGCCAGTGCACCGGGATGCTGGACAAGGCGGAGCAGAAGATTACAAAGCTGACGGCGGCGGGGGAGCCCCCCCAGGCGGAGCAGTAAGATGGACTATCCACAGGAATACCAGGACTGCCGCCAACTGGTAGAGCGGCGGTTGGAGGAGCTTTTTTTGCAGCCCTGCCCCCAGAAACCTTTGCTGGAGGCCATGCGCTATAGCCTTTTGGCGGGGGGGAAGCGGATCCGCCCCGTTTTGTGCCTGCAATTCTGCCGCCTGGCCGGGGGGGAGGCCCAGGAGGCACTGGATTTTGCCTGCGGCGTGGAGCTGTTGCACACCTATTCCTTGATTCACGACGACCTGCCCTGCATGGACAACGATGCGCTGCGCCGGGGCAAGCCCACATGCCACAAAAAATACGGGGAGACCGTGGCTACCCTGGCCGGGGACGCACTCCAGGCGGCGGCCTTTGAGCTGGTGCTGGGCGCCGATGGAAGCGCCGCCGCCAGGGCCCGGGCGGCCCTGGCTCTGGCCCAGGCCGCCGGGGAGATGGGCATGTGCGGCGGGCAGTACCTGGACACGATGGAAAACAACTGTACAGCGGAACAGCTTTACACCGTTCACCACGCCAAGACCGGCGCTCTTTTAGAGGCCGCCTGCGCCATGGGCGTGCTGGCCAGCCAGGGCCGCCGGGAGGTCCCCACCGGGGCGTTAGAGGCGGCGGGGGAGTACGCCAAAAATTTAGGCGTGGCGTTCCAGATTCAGGACGATATTTTGGATGTGACCGCCACCACCCAGGCCCTGGGCAAGCCCGCCGGTTCCGACCGGGCCAACGAAAAGACCACCTTTGTCACCCTGCTGGGAGTAGATGCCTGCCGGGAACTGGTGCAAAAATACACATGGCGGGCGAAAGAGGCCCTGGGCCGGTTTCCAAACGCGGGATTTTTACTGTGGATGGCGGACTATCTGGCCCGGAGAGAGAGTTGAATTTATGAATTTTTTTGTACAGATCCTAACCGCCAACCTGGTGCTCTCCCTGTGCGCGCTGTCCTGGATGATTGCGCAAATTTTGAAGGTGATTATCCAGTTTCTGCGCTTCCGGCAGTTGGAGCTGCGCTATCTGCTCAGCAGCGGCGGGATGCCCAGCTCCCACTCCTCGGTGGTCTGCACCTGCGCGGCGTCCGTGGGCCTGCTGACAGGGTGGGATTCTGTGACCTTCGCCCTGGCGGCGATACTGGCCTTTGTGGTCATGTACGATGCCGCCAACGTCCGCCGGGAGGCGGGGAAGCAGGCCAAAATCATCAATTATATCATGGAGAACAAGCAGGAAATGCGCCCGGATTTTTACGGCAAGGCCCTGAAAGAACTGCTGGGCCATACGCCGCTGCAGGTGATGGCCGGTGGCATACTTGGCATAGCTGTGGCGGTGGCCGGCGTGGATTTGCTGGCGGGGCTGTCCTGATTACGCGCAGGATATGCCCCCGGACATTCGGAATTTTGGAGAAAAGAGCGCCCGCCCTCCGGATTGGCTTTCGGAGGGCGGGCGCCGCTTTTCATAATCCTGCGGCAAAAACGGTTTCGTAATCCTGCCTTTGATGGTAAATCGCCTCGATGTAGACGTCCCTGCCGTCCACAAGATACAGCATGACATACTGATGCCGCTTAAAATCAATCGCCCGATAGCCGCGCTCCCGCAGTTCAGGATGCCAGCAGTATTGCAGGCTGCCCGCCACTGTGGTTAACTGCTCCATTGTCTCCAAAGCGTCGCGGTACACGCTACGGGCCGCATGTTCATTCAGCAGAGAGCACAGGATATAATCGATGTAGCCGTCAAGCTGACTGCGGGCGTTTGGAGCCAAAATTACATTAAATGAATCCATATTTTCGGCCAAGGTCATCCATTGCTTCCCGCATTGAAATCCCTTTTCCCTCTATAATTTGTTGATGGGATTTTTCGAGGTCGGCGAGAATCTGCTCCTGCGTCAAAGGCACAAACGGATTGGCGGGCTTCCTGGCGGTGAACAGCTCCCGCGTATACTCCATTACCTTGAGCCGCGCGTCCTCCGGCATGACCTCCAGCATGGAAACGGTGGCTTCTATCGTACTCATTGAAAATTCCTCCCTGCCGCCTATTTTCGTACCCCTATTATATCACAGGAAACGCATAGAATCCACAGGAAAATTGAAGGCTATTTCTATTCATCAGCGCATCCGGCAAATCAAAAACTTGCCGGATGCGGAAAATTTTTACGCCATGCGAACGGTCATCTCCTGGATAAGCCCGCCCTCGTCCATCTTTTCAATGCGCGCGCGCACGCACATATAGGTGCCGGCATAGGACACCAGATAATTGGCGGTGCGCTCATCCTCAATGACAAAATCGAACACGTTAATGACGCGAAAGGTGAACTTGTTGTGGAAAAACATCTCAATGCTGGGGCGGCTGTAAACGTGGTAGGTCTGCATGTTCAGGCTCAGAGGGCTGTAGTCAAAATAGCGGCACTTGGGCGCAAAGCAGGCGGCCATAGCCTTGTAGTCCTTCGCCATCATGGCGTTGATTACTTTTTCAATCATGGTGAAACCCTCCTAAACTCAGTAAACCTTTTCGGAATTCAGCAGCGCGTCCGTGCCGCCGTCTACAAACAGGCACTGGCCGTTGATTCCGTGGGCCATGGGGGAGGCCAGAAACACGATGGCGGTGGCCACGTCGTCGGGGAACATCAGGAATTCCTCCGAGCCGTAGAGAATAGGAATCGGCAGGGCCTTGACCATTTCCTTGTTCTGTTCGGAGAGCTTCTCGGTCATGGGGGTACGCACGTTGCCAGGGGCAATAGCATGGTTTATGTCTGCTATTGTACCGGCACATGAGAGGGACTGTCAAGGATTGTTAAATTTTCGACAATCACAGCTCCTCCCACAGTCAGGACATAGAATGTTCACATTTGGGCAGACTACGGCCAGCAGGAGAGAGGGGGTGGGGCATTTTGAGTTTAATCGCCTGTACCAGCGACTGCCTGTACCAGCAGGAGGGACGCTGTACGCTGGAGCGGGCCGCCTCCGGCGGGACGCCCAGCGCGGAAAATCCCTGCGTCCACTTTGTCCCCAGACGGGCCGGGCGGTCACAGGATGGCGGCCAGGGCCTGCCGGATGTCCCGGACGCGGATTAGCTGCAGGCCCTCCGGCTCAGCCAGCTTCTCGTGGGTGCGGCTGGGAATCAGGCACTTGGTAAAGCCCAGTCGGCGTATCTCGGACAGGCGCTGGCCCAGGGCGTGGACGGCCCGCAGCTCCCCGGTCAGGCCCACCTCGCCCACCGCCGCCAGGTCGTTGGGCACCGGCCTGTCCCGGAAGCTGGAGGCCAGGGACATAAGCAGGGCCAAATCCGCCGCAGGCTCGTCCAGAAACAGGCCGCCGATAACGTTAATATATGCGTCGCAGCCCCCCAGCTGCAGCCCGCCCCGCTTTTCCAGCACGGCCAGCAGCATCATGGCCCGGTTATAGTCGTACCCGTTGCAGGCGCGGCGGGGGTTGCCGAAGCCGCTGCGGGTCATCAGGGCCTGCACCTCGGCCAGCACCGGCCTGGCCCCCTCCATCACGCAGGTGACGCAGCTGCCCGGCGCGTCCAGGGGGCGGCCGGACAGCAGGGCCTCGGAGGGGTTCGGAATCTCCTCCAGGCCGGCGTCCCCCATGTCGAACACGCCGATTTCATTTGTGGCCCCGAAACGGTTTTTGGCCGCCCGGAGGATGCGGTAGGAGTTGTGGGCGTCCCCCTCAAAGTAGAGTACACAGTCCACCATGTGCTCCAGCACCTTCGGCCCGGCGATGGAGCCCTCCTTGTTGACGTGGCCTACCACGAAAACCGTCAGTCCCTCGCCCTTGGCCAGCTGCATCAGGGTGTTGGTGCAGTCCTTGACCTGGGTTACGCTTCCGGGGGAGGCGGTCAAATCCCCGTTGTACAGGGTCTGGATGGAGTCGGCAATCAGCACATCCGGCTTGAGCTGATGCACTGCCTCGACGATTTCCTCCAGATCGGTCTCCGCCAGCAGGTACAGCCGTTCTCCGCCCACTTTCAGCCGCTGGGCCCGCAGTTTAATCTGCCTTTGGGATTCCTCCCCGGATACATACAGCACGGTGGCCGCGCGGCACAGGCTGTCGCAGATTTGCAGCATTAAAGTGGATTTTCCGATGCCGGGGGCGCCGCCCACCAGCACCAGAGAGCCCTGCACCGCGCCGCCGCCCAACACCCGATCCAGCTCCGCCATGCCGGTTCCGAAGCGCAGCTCGTCCGTCAGTTCTATCTGGGACAGGGGCTTCGGGCGGTTGCGCTCCCGGTTCGGCGCCCGGGCGGCGGGCTTTTTCCGCTGCTCCGCCGGCTGCTCTACCAGGGTGTTCCACGCCCGGCAGGCGGGGCACTGTCCCGCCCATTTGGGGGTCTCATTTCCACATTCGGTGCAGAAAAACACTGTTTTTACCTTAGGCGGCATACAAATCACCTTTCTATTTATTCGGATTTTTTTGCTTTTTAACGTTGACATGGCCCAGGGGGTTGGCCTGAGCCGCCGCCCGGAGGTTCGCGCTTTCCACATGGGTGTAAATCTGGGTGGTGTTCAGGTTGTCGTGGCCCAAAACCTCCTGGAGTGTGCGCACGTCCACGCCGTTTTGCAGCATCAGGGTGGCGGCGGTGTGCCGCAGTTTGTGGGGGGAGATTTTCCCGTCCAGTCCGGCGGCCAGCAGGTGCTTTTTCACCAGCTTTTCCACGGCGGATTTGCTGATTCGCTTCCGGCTCTGGCTGCTGATGAACAGGGCGTTGGGGTCGGCGCAGCCCCGGCCGGAACGGACGGCCAGCCAGTCGTCGAGGGCGGCTATGCAGGCGTCGTTGAGGAACAGGACACGCTCCTTGTTGCCCTTACCCAGCACCCGGAGCTGGTTTCCTTGAATATCCTGGACATTTAATCCAATCAGTTCGGAAATCCGCAGGCCGCAGTTGAGGAACAGAGTCATAATGCACAAATCCCGCTCCTGGTTGACCCCCTGGACGCTTTCCAATAATTGAATGCTCTGTTCCAGATTTAAGTATCGGGGCAGCGATTTTTTCAGGCGGGGGTAATCCAACTCCTGCACGGGATTTTCCGGGAGCAGCTTGGCTTTCACCGTCAGGTATTTATAAAAGGAGCGGATAGCGGAGATTTTTCTGGCCCTGGCCGCGGCGCCCAGGCCGCGCTCCCGGCTGAGGAAGTTTATAAAGCCGTACACGTCGGTCAGGGTGACGGCGCCGACCTGGTCTAAAGTAATATTGTCGATTTCAATTTTATCAAAGGGCGTATCGTCTGGAACCTGGCCGCTGGCCAGCTTAAGATACCGAAAGAACGTGCGCAGATCCAGGTAATACTCGTCGGCGGTCTTGGGCGAATGGCCCTGGATGGTTTCATGGTAAGTCAGAAAGTCCCGCAGGAGCTTTACAAGTTGAATCGGTTCACCCATGGCAGTTTCAAGCGGAACGTCTGCGGCAAAAAGCCGTCAGGCCGGTTTGGGGGATAATTCACCTTGGCGCAGGGCGTTTGTCCCGGCTGGGCGCGTGCAGGCCCCCATCAGGACCTTTCTCCCCCTCTCAGGTGAACAAAATTTTTATTTTGTTCACCTGAGACAGTCCGCTCTTTCCTCCTTTCCTAAATTTTCAGGGCCCCTCCCCTGCGGCAGCCGGCGGCTCCAGAACCGCCCTGTTCAAATCAGTATCGCCTTTTACAGTGTCCGGCTTTGATTTGGCGCGGGCTGCCGCCGGATTCATTTCTCCCGGCGGTGAAACCGCTCTTTTACGCGCTTGTAAAACCCGTCCTGTTTGGGACTGGTTTTGGTAATCCACTTCATCACCTGGTTGACCACCAGAATCGTGGCGGCGAACAGCAAAATCGCAATGATAATCTGTATGATTTCGCTCAACTCCATATTTGGCACACCTCATACTCTCTTCAGATTAAAATGGAACATTTTAATCTGAACTTTTGAAGCGTTAAAGACACTTCAAAAGGCGTCTCATACGAAATCTATGCCGTTGCGACAGCGATTCAAACAAGCCATTTTAATGTCTTGTTTGAATCAGATTTCAGTATCAAACCTTTTCTGCAATTATACCGCAGATTTTCCCGGCTGTAAACAGGCAGTTTTTCCTTTCTTTTTGCGCAGCGGCTGCAAGGGACGGCGCGGGAACCGCCCCGGATGTTTTTTGAAAAAATTTCCCACCCCTCCCCTGCTGGCGCACACACAGGCACATATTTACAAAAGGAGGAAACGCGGGATAAAGAATCCGTATCGGAAAAAATGACAAGAAAATTTTGCAAAGCCTTTACCTGGGAAAACGGCTGGAGAATAGAACTGCCAGCGAACCGGAAAACGCAAGGGGCCTCTCCCCTTTCGGCAATATGGAAAAGGCGCCATCCTCGGATGGCGCCTTTTTGGCTGGGATGCGATTCAGCCCTGCTCACGCATACGGGCGAAGCAGTCGCTACAGTAGACGGGGCGGTCGGACTTGGGCTCAAAGGGAACCTTCGCCTCGCCGCCGCAGGCGGCGCAGACCGCGGTGAAATACTCGCGGGGGCCGCGGGAGGCGGCCTTGCGGGCATCCCGGCAAGCCTTGCAGCGCTGGGGCTCGTTCTGGAACCCGCGCTCAGCGTAGAACTCCTGCTCACCGGCGGTGAACACGAACTCCTGACCACATTCCTTGCATACCAGAGTTTTGTCTTCGTACATTACAAATACCCTCTCTTTGACTTCCCAGATATCCCTGGGAGAAAATATTGCGTTCAGCTACCGCTGAATTCGCCGGAAGAAAGTTGCCGTGCCAACTTGCGCCTGATGCGCTGGACAGCATTGTCCACCGATTTCGGGGACCGATTGACCTGGGCGGCGATTTCCCGATAGGACGCGCCGCTGAGAAACAGGCCCAGGACTTTAGCTTCGAAACCGGATAATTGACCCTTGACTGCGTTCAGGCACTCCCGCAGCTGCTCCCGGCGGATTAGGATATCCTCCGGGTTGCCCTGCAGGTCTGTGTCCGCTGGCGCGGCGCGCTCGGCAAATTTGTCAAAAGAGGGGGTTTCGAATGAAATAGAGCCGTTTAGGGGAGACTGCTTGCCGCTGCCGGCCGCGCGGACGGCGGAGATGAGCCGCCGCCGGATACAGACCTCGGCAAAGCTGCGGAAAGACGGGGATTTTTCCTCCTTGTAGGAGCGGATTGCGGACAGCAGGCCCACCATCCCCTCCTGGATCAAGTCCTCACTGTCGCCCCCGGCCAGGAAAAGCGGGCGGGCGCAGGCGCGCACCAGGCGGGCATACCGCTCGGCCAGCTCCTCCTCCGCCTGACGGCAACCAGAGGCGGCCTGTGCGCACAGGGCCTCGTCCGAACAGGCGCTGAACGTGGGGACACTCTGCTCCATAATGGATTCTCCTTATATATTATAGCTGGAAGAATGTGAAAAAGTCAATACCTTGTGAAAAATTTTTTAATTATTTATTATTTTTTCGTGTATTTTGACAAAACCTATGAAAATCGCAGCTGTTCCGGCGAGGAATCCCCTGTAAATGGAAGTCCCAAATGCTCATAGGCCCGCCGGGTGACGCAGCGTCCTCTGGGCGTACGAACCAGAAATCCCATTTGCATCAAATACGGCTCGTACACGTCCTCCAGGGTGACGGCCTCCTCGTTGATGGTGGCCGCCAGGGTCTCCAGGCCCACGGGGCCGCCGCCGTAGTTGGCGATGATGCTGGAGAGCATTCGGCGGTCTACGGCATCCAGGCCCAGCGCGTCCACCTCCAGGGCGGACAGGGCGGCGTCGGCCACCTGCCGAGTAATCACGCCCCCCGCCCGCACCTGGGCGAAGTCCCGCACCCGGCGGAGCATCCGGTTGGCGATGCGGGGGGTTCCCCTGGACCGGCGGGCGATTTCCCAGGCCCCCGACTCCTCGATGGGCACCGTTAAAATCCCGGCGCTTCGGGTGACGATCAGGGCCAGCTCCTCCGGGGTATACAACTCCAGCCGCAGGGTCACGCCAAACCGATCCCGCAGGGGGGCGGACAGCTGGCCCGCCCGGGTGGTGGCCCCGATGAGCGTAAACCTGGGCAAGTCCAGCCGGATAGAGTTGGCGGAGGGGCCTTTGCCGATGATGATATCAATGGCGTAATCCTCCATGGCCGGGTAAAGAATCTCCTCCACCGAGCGGTTCAGCCGGTGAATTTCGTCCACGAACAGAATGTCGTTTTCATTCAGATTGGTCAGCAGCGCCGCCAGGTCGCCGGGCTTTTCGATGGCCGGGCCGGAGGTAATGCGGATGTTGACCCCCATCTCGTTGGCGATGATGCCGCTGAGAGTGGTCTTGCCCAGGCCCGGCGGGCCGTGGAGCAGGACGTGGTCCAGGGGTTCGGTGCGCATTTTGGCCGCCTGGATAAAGACCTCCAAATTCTCCTTGGCTTTCTGCTGGCCGATGTATTCCCGCAGGGTTCTGGGCCGCAGGGAGCCCTCGTTTTCGTCCTCCCCGGTCAGGGACGTGGTGACCAGGGGCTCGGAAAAATCGGCCTGCTCGGAAAAGTCGATGCTCAATTTTTTTACCTCCCTGCCAAAAACGGACAGCTTTTATGCGCTTGCCGTTTCATTTCACCATCTTTTTCAGCGCCTGTTTGATGACGTCCTCCAGGGGCAGCTCCTCCACCGGGATTCCCTTCAGCGCCTGGCTGATTTCCGCGGGGCCGTACCCCAGCACGCCCAGGGCCGCCGCCGCCTCGCCGGCCTTGTCCTCCGGCAGCGCCGGGTCGCCCCCCTGGAAGCGCTCCCCCGCCGTCCCGTACAGCTGATCCTTGGACAGCTTGTCCTTCAGCTCCAGAATAATGCGCTGGGCGATGCGCTTGCCCACGCCGGGCGCGCCGGTCAGGGCCTTTTCGTTTTCGGTGACGATGGCAGCGGCCAGGCCCTCCGGCGTGACCGAGGACAGGATGGCCAGCGCCGCCTTCGGCCCCACGCCGGACACCCCAAGGAGCATCTGGAAGCACTGTAGCTCCCGCTGGGTGGCGAAGCCGTACAGCTCGAACAGCTCCTCCCGGACGTGAAGATGGGTGTAGAGCATGGCCTGTTCCCCGTTTTTCAGGCGGGAGAGGGTGTACTGGGTGGTCTTGCAGGCGTACCCAACCCCGCCGCAGTCGATCACGGCCAGGTATGGCTCCATATGGGCCACGGTTCCGTTGACATAGTAAAACATGGCTACCCCCTGGATAAAAGAGATGTGGCGCTTCTGGCGTGGCACAGGGCGATAGCCACCGCGTCCGCCGCGTCGTCCGGCCTGGGGACGGCTTTCAGCTTCAGCAGCCGCTTCGTCATCTCCATGATCTGGCGCTTTTCCGCGCCGCCGTAGCCCGCCACGGCCAGCTTGACCTGGGAGGGGTCGTATTCGTAGATGGACAGGCCGTGGCGCTGGGCGGTCATTAAAATAACGCCTCTGGCCTGGGCCACGCCGATGCCGGTGGTCACGTTGTTGCCGAAATACAGCCGCTCCACCGCCATGACCTGAGGGCGAAACTGAAGGATAAGCCGCTCCAAGTCGTCGGCAATCTGTAACAGGCGCTCCGGCATGGGCCGCCCGGCCTGGGTGGTGATAGCGCCGCAGGAGAGAAAAACCGGCTCCCGCCCCTCGCTTTTGAGTACGCCGAAGCCCACGGTGGCGTAGCCGGGGTCGATTCCTAAAATAATCATGCGGACTTTCCAAACTCCCATACGCAAGGTTCCTCTGCCTTGATGAAACGGCAGCCTTTATATTGTACCATGTTCAGAAATTCTTCGCAACACTCAGGCTTGCTTTTTTTCCGCGTTCCGTGTAGGTTTGTCAATGAGCATTGTATAACCTTACAAAAAATTGCTTGATTAATATTGACTTTTAGTTGAATATGTGTTATATATATCATGAAAATTTAAGGAAGGGCTGATTAAATCGACAAGAGCGGATGGCGAGAAATTTTGCGACAAAAGAAGGCGCA
>JAJPXI010000182.1 GCA_021205585.1 Oscillospiraceae bacterium | reverse complement strand
TCACTGGGCCGGAGCTGGCGGATCTGATCGACCGGGCCGGCATCGTGGGCCTGGGCGGCGCGGGCTTCCCCACCAGCGTCAAGCTCAAGGGGGCCCTGGGCAAGGTGGACACCCTGATTATCAACGGCGCGGAGTGCGAGCCCTATATCACCGCCGACCACCGGCTGATGCTGGAGGAAGGGGAGCGGGTCATAGGCGGCGTTCAGCTGCTCATGCGCGCCCTGGATCTGGACAGCGCCCTGATTGGCGTGGAGAGCAACAAGATGGACGCCATCCTCCACCTGCGCTCCCTGCTGGAGGAGGGCAGTGGCATCCAGATTGTCCCTCTCAAAACCCGCTACCCCCAGGGCGCGGAGAAGCAGCTGATCCAAAAGCTGACCGGCCGCCAGGTGCCCTCCGGCAAGCTGCCAGCCGACGTGCGGTGCGTGCTGTTCAACGCCGCCACCACCGCCGCCGTGTACGACGCCGTTACCCAGGGTCTCCCCCTGACCCGGCGCATCGTCACTGTGTCCGGCGGCGCGGTGAAGGAGCCGAAGAACCTGCTGGTTCCCATCGGCACCCCCCTGGACCATCTGCTGGAGGAGTGCGGCGGCATGACCGAGGAGCCCGGCCGGGTGCTGTTGGGCGGCCCGATGATGGGCAACGCCCAGTTCGACCTGAGCGCCGCCACCATCAAGGGCACCAACGCCCTGCTGCTGCTGGAGCGCAAAGAGTGCTCCCCCATCCACACCACGGAGCCCTCCTGCATCCGCTGCGGGCGCTGCGTAGCCGCCTGTCCCATGAATTTAACGCCGCTGTTTTTTGACCAGTACACCCGGGCGGGCCGTTTCCGGGAACTGGAGGCCTTTCGTATCATGGACTGCATGGAGTGCGGCTCCTGCGCCTATATCTGCCCGGCCCACATCCGCCTGGTGCAGAGCATCCGCACGGCGAAAAACGAGATCCGCCGCCAGGCCCAGCTGGAAAAGGAGCGCCAGGCCGCCCTGGAAAAGCTCCGCGCGGAACAGACAGAAAAGGAGGGAGAAGCATGAGCCAGAGCGAACAAAACGCCGCCCCGGAGCAGGCCGTGAAAGAGCAGGTTGCCCCCAAGGCAGCGCCCAAGGCCCCGGCAAAAAGCCCATCGGCCCATAAAAAGCTGGACTTCTCCAAGCCGCCCCGCTTCGCCGTGGCCTCCTCCCCCCACATCGTCAACGAGGACAGCGTACAGGGCATCATGCTGGACGTGATCATCGCCCTGATTCCCGCCCTGGCCGTGTCGGTCTACTTCTTCGGGCCAAGGGTGCTGACCATGACCCTGGTCAGCGTGGTCTCCTGCGTGGCCTTTGAATTTCTGTACCGGCTGGTGATGAAAAAGCCCCGATCCATCGGCGATTTGTCCGCCTGCGTCACCGGCGTTCTGCTGGCCATGTGCCTGCCGGTCAACGCCCCTTACTGGCTGCCCGTGGTGGGCGCGTTCTTCGCCATCGTCATCGTCAAGCAGCTGTTCGGCGGGCTGGGCAAGAACTTCATGAACCCCGCCCTGGCCGGGCGCGTGTTCCTGTTCTCCTTCCCCTCTTTGATGAACACCTGGGCCGCCGCCGGCACTGAAAACTGGACCGGCCTGTTGGGCACCGCTGACGCCGTCACCTCCGCCACCCCCATGGCCAGTCTGCACCAGGGTGTCCTCCCGGATCTGACCCTGAGCCAGATGCTCCTGGGGGATCACGGCGGTTCCATGGGCGAGGTTCCCGTCCTGATGCTCATCCTGGGCGGGCTGTACTTGCTGCTGCGCAAGGTCATCTCCTGGCGCATCCCCGTGTGCTACATCGGCACGGTAGCCGTGCTGACCTTCCTGTTCCCCCTGGGGGGCAACGGGCGGCTGGAGTGGATGGCTGCAAACCTGCTGTGCGGCGGGCTGATGCTGGGGGCCATCTTCATGGCCACCGACTACGTCTCCTCCCCCGTCACCGTCAAGGGCCAGTTCTTTTACGCCGTGGGCTGCGGCGCGCTGACCGTGTTCCTGCGCTACTTCGGCACCTACCCGGAGGGAGTCAGCTTCTCCATCCTGGTTATGAACGCCTTTGTCCCCCTGCTGGACAAGGCCGGCATGCCCCACCGCTTCGGCACGCCTCACTTTTGGCAGAAAAAGAAGGGAGGAAAGCAGCCATGAGCGATTCCAACACCGCTCAGCGCCAAAAGATGACGCTGAACTGGAAATACATCGGCAAGCTGGGCCTGTCCCTGTTTTTGATTACCGCCATTGCCGCCCTGGTGCTGGGCCTGGTCAACGCCGTCACGGCGGACACCATCGCCCAACGGGAAGAGGAGGAACGCCAGGCAGCCTTAACGGCTGTTATGTCGCAGGCCGACAGCTTTACGGATCTGGACTGGGAAAACGACAGCATTGACGGCATCACCGCCGCCTACACCGGCAGCGAGCTGACAGGCTACTGCGTGGAGGTGTCTCCCAACGGCTTCGGCGGGGCCATCAGCATGATGGTGGGCGTGGATTTGGAGGGTTACGTCACCGGCGCGGTCATCCTGGATCACTCCGAAACCGCCGGCCTGGGAGCCAGGGCGGACGACCCGGAGTTTTTGGGCCAGTATGTGGGCAAAACCAGCGAAATTACCCTCAGCGGCGCCAACGCCATCGACGCCCTCAGCGGCGCGACCATCACCAGCAAAGCCGTGACCCTGGGCGTCAACACGGCCATCGAGGCCGCCATCGAGTACATGGAAGGAGGCGCGGACAGCAATGGCTGACGAAAAAATAACCGTGGAACAGGCCGCCGGTGTGTCCAAGGACGTCCCGGAGGAACAGGTGGCCCCGCCCGCCCCGGAGGAAAAAAGCGGCTGGTTTAAGACCAATTTCCTCATCGGCGGCGGCGAGGCCAAGCGGGTGGCACTGAACGGCCTGCTCTATCAAAACCCCACCTTTGTGCTGCTGCTGGGCATGTGCCCCACCTTGGCTGTAACCACCTCCCTGCAAAACGGAATCGGCATGGGCCTGTCCACCGCCGCGGTGCTGGTCTGCTCCAACCTGGTCATCTCCCTGCTGCGCAAGGTGATTCCAAATCAGATCCGTATCGCCTCTTACATTGTCATTATCGCCACCTTTGTTACGGCGATTGATCTGCTGCTTCAGGCCTTTATCCCCAGCCTGTCGGATGCGTTGGGTTTATACATCCCTCTGATTGTGGTCAACTGTATCATTCTGGGCCGGGCAGAGGCTTTTGCCTCCAAGCATGTGCCGGGAAGCTCCTTCCTGGACGGTCTGTTCATGGGACTTGGCTTCACCGGAGCCCTGGCCATCTTAGGAGCCATCCGTGAGATTCTGGGTGCCGGTACCATTTGGGGCGTTGCCATCCCCGGCATCAGCGCCAATCCTGTTGGCCTGATTCAGTCTGCCTGCGGCGGCTTCCTCACCCTGGGCTTTCTGATTGCCCTGGTACAGTGGATGCGTTCCCGTCCTAAGAAGGGAGGCAAGCAAGCATGAGCCTGTTTTCCCTTCTCTCCCTGGCGATTGCCGCCATCCTGTCTGAAAACTTCGTTTTGGTGAAATTTTTGGGCATCTGCCCCTTCCTGGGCGTATCCAAAAAGATGGACACCGCCCTGGGCATGGGCATGGCTGTAACCTTCGTCATGGGCCTGGCCTCCCTGTGTACCTGGGCCGTCAACACCTTTTTGCTGATTCCCCTGGGGCTGGACGGCTTTTTGCAGACGGTGGCCTTCATCCTGGTTATCGCCGCCCTGGTGCAGGTGGTGGAGATGTTCTTAAAGAAAGCCATGCCCTCCCTGTACACCGCCCTGGGCATCTACCTGCCCCTGATTACCACCAACTGCGCCGTGCTGGGCGTGGCCCTGCTGAACACCCAGAACAGCTACGGCGCGCTGATGTCCACCGCCTACGGAATCTTCGGCGGCCTGGGCTTCACCCTGGCCATCGTCCTGTTCGCCTCGGTGCGGGAGCGGCTGGAGTTCTCCGACTATCCCAAGGCCTTCGAGGGCTTCCCCATCGCGCTGGTCACCGCCGGACTGCTCGCCATGGCCTTTATGGGCTTCTCCGGGCTGTCCATAGGCTAAAAGGAGGCGCGTGAAGAAATGAGTACGATTCTCTTTACCATCGCCGTGCTGGGCGGGCTGGGCCTGGTGTTCGGCCTGCTGCTGGCCCTGGCCTCCACGGTATTTGCCGTTCAGGAGGATCCCCGGAAGGAGTTGCTCAATGAGGTCATGCCCGGGGCCAACTGCGGGGCCTGCGGCTTCGCCGGCTGCTCGGCCTATGCCGACGCGGTCATCGCCGGCACCACCGTCATCGGCGCGTGTACCGTGGGCGGCCAGGAGGTGGCCCAGAAGATGGCCGCCATCATGGGCGTGGCCGATACCGGCGCGATGGTGCGCCAGGTGGCCTTCGTGCGCTGCAGCGGCAGCGGCAGCAACCGCCAGCTCTACCAGTACGAGGGCATCCAGGACTGCTTGGCCGCCAGCCGCCTGGCCGCCGGCGGCTCCCTGGCCTGCTCCTACGGCTGCCTGGCCTTCGGCACCTGCGTCAACGTCTGCGACTTCGGGGCGCTGCGCGTAAAGGACGGCCACGCGGTGGTGGACATGGACAAGTGCGCAGGCTGTTTGAAGTGCGTGAACATCTGCCCCCGCCATCTGATTACCGTGGTGCCCTACGGCTCCGAGATCCACGTTCAGTGCTACTCCAAGGCCAAGGGCGCCCAGACCCGCGTGACATGCGAAAACGGGTGCATCGCCTGCGGCCTGTGCGCCAAAAACTGCCCCGCCGGGGCCATCACCATCAAGGACAACCTGGCCAGCGTGGACTACGACAAGTGCACCTCCTGCGGCACCTGCATCGAAAAATGCCCCCAGCACATCATCCGCCGGGCCAGCGAAATCCACGAGGATTCCGCTCCCTTTCTCCTCCCGGAGTAAAAAGCGCTTTCCGCGCAAAAAACAACAGGGAGGCACAGCCATTTCTAACAGGCTGTGCCTCCCTGGTTTTTTCATACTGATAGCGCTATTGCCCGTCCTCCGCGGCGGGGAGGCGCTGCTCCAGCCAGGACAGCAGATCAGACTGAACCTCCTCCCGGTTGGTCTCGTTGAGCATCTCGTGGCGGCCTCCTGGGTAGAGGCGGACGGTCACGTCCTCTGCTCCCGCCTGGCGGAACCAGTTGGCCACCTTCCGCACGCCCGCGCCGTTTTGACCAATCGGGTCCCGGTCGCCGGAGAAGAACAGGACGGGGGTGGCCGGGTCCATCCTCCGCAGGTTGGACTTGTCCGCGATATATTGCAGACCCTCCATCATGTCCCGGAACATCCCCGCCGTGGGGAGAAACTGGCACAGGGGGTCGGCCAGGTAGGCGTCCACCACCGCCTCGTCCCGGCTGATCCAGTCGGAGGGGGTGCGGCAGGGGGCGAATTGCCGGTTATAGGCCCCGAAGGACAGCTTGTTAATCATCTGGCTGTGGGTTTTGGGGCCGGAGGTACGGCAGACGGCGTTGGCAACGTGCCAGCCCAGGGCCACTGCCGCCGCCGGCTCCTGGCCGGTGCCGGACAGGATTGCCCCGGTGACGGTGCCGGGCCAGTCAATCAAATAGGTGCGGGTCAAAAAGGAACCCATGGAGTGGCCCAGGATGAAATAGGGCAGCTCCGGGCAGCGCTCTCCTGCCAGGGTGCGCAGGCGGCGCACGTCCCCCGTCACGGTGTGCCAGCCCTGTTTTTCGCAGAAAAAGCCGTACTCCTCCGGCCCCGCCGCCGTGCGGCCATGGCCCAGATGGTCCTCCCCCACCACCGCGAAGCCGTTCCGGGCCAGAAAGCGGGCAACGGGGGCGTAGCGGTCGATATACTCCGCCACCCCATGCACAATCTGCACCACGCCCCGCAGGGGCTCCCCCTTAGGGGGTGCCCACTGGCGGGAGAAAATCTGGTGCTGCCCGTCGCAGGAGGGGAAACGGAAGGTGGTCTCCTGAATCATAACAGCCCCTCCCCCCTGCTCAGACGTGGAGATAGTAGCGCACCAATTCCTGCAGCAGCTCGTCCCGATCCAGCTTGCGAATCAGGGAGCGGGCGTTGTTGTAATTGGTGATATAGGTGGGGTCCTCCGACAGGATGTATCCGACAATCTGGTTGATGGGGTGGTAGCCCTTTTCCAGCAGCGCGTCGTATACCGTGGACAGGGTGGTTTTGATTTCTGTTTCTTGGTCCGGGTGGAGCGAAAATTTTCTTGTAAAATCCATGTCCATCGACGGCATACCTCCATTCATGTCATTTTCACCGGACGGCGCGCGGGCCGCCTCGGTTTCAATCGTCTAACACCTTTCTCTATATTTTAACGCCTCCGAGAGGAAAATGCAAAGATTTTTTCAAAAAAGGTGAAAACAATTTGCGAAGAAGCGCCGCTCAGCGCAGCACCGCGCCCAGCTCGGCTTCCAGGGCGGCCAGGACGGCGGCCACGGTCTCGTCCGCTTCGGCGGCGGTCAGGCTGCGTTCCTCCGAGCGCAGGGTCAGACTGAAGGCCACAGACTTTTTGCCCTGGGGCACCCCGTCCCCCCGGTAGATGTCGAACAAGGCCGCGTGCTTGAGCAGCCCGCCCCCGGCGGCGCGGATGCAGTCCTCCAGCGCCCCCACCGCCACGGTCTCATCGCACACCACGCAGATGTCCCGATCCACGGCGGGGAATTTGGGCAGGGGGACGTACTCCGGCTCCGGCCCCCTGGCCCGCTCCAGGGCCTCGAAGGACAGCTCCGCGCAGTACAGCGGCCCGTCCGCACCGAAGCTCCGGGCGCACAGGGGGTGAATCTGGCCGAATACGCCCAGGCAGTCCTCCCCGCTCCAGACCTGGGCGCAGCGGCCCGGATGATAGGAGGGGTTGTCCCCGCAGGGGGTGAAGCGGGGCCGCTCCACCCGCAAATCCTCTAAAATGGTTTCGACGGCGCCTTTTAGGGCGAAGAAGTCCATCTCCTCCCCGTAGGCCCCCAGGCCCAGCACCCTGGACTCCACCGCCAGGCCCTGCTCCCCGCCGGGCAGATAAATCCGCCCAATCTCATACAGCCGGGCCGCCGGGTTGCGCAGGTTCCAATTGCGCGCCAGAATCTCCAGCAGAGAGGACAGCAGGGTGGTGCGCATGATGGAGGTGTCCTCCCCCAGAGGGTTCAAAATCTGGAAGCTGTTCCGGCGGGGATCCTCCGGGGGCCAGCGGAGCTTGTCGTAGCTGGCCGGGGAGGTGAAGGAATAGGTGATGATTTCGTTGTACCCCGCGCTGCGGCACAGGCGGCCCAGCCGCCGTTCCAGCAGCTGGGCGGGAGAGCGGCCTCCCAGGGTGGTCTGGCCCTTCATTAACGTGGAGGGGATGTTGTTGTACCCGTGGAACCGGGCCACTTCCTCGGCCAGGTCCGCCATATACTTCACGTCGCCCCGCCAGGAGGGGACGGTGACCAGGCCGCCCTCCACCCGGAAGTCCAGCTTCTCCAGGATGGCGGTCATTTCTTCCTCGGAAATACAGGTGCCCAGCAGGGCGTTGATCTTATCCGGCTCCAGCTTGAGGACGGTGGGCTCCGGGACATGGTTGAGGATGTCGATGACGCCGTCCACCACCTCTCCGGCCCCCAGCAGCTCCACCAGCTCGCAGGCCCGCTGGACGGCGGGCAGGGTGTTCATGGGGTCCAGGCCCTTTTCGTTTTTGGCCGAGGCGTCGGTGCGCATCCCCAGGGCCAGGGCCCCCTTGCGGATGCAGGGGCCGTCGAAACAGGCCGACTCGAACACCACGTCGGTGGTGTCGGCTACGATTTCGCTGTTCATGCCGCCCATGATGCCGGCCAGGCCCACCGCACGGGTCTCGTCGGCAATAACCAGATGGTTATGGTTCAGCCTGCGCACATTGCCGTCCAGGGTGGTCAGCTCCTCCCCCTCGGCGGCCCGGCGGACGATAATCTTCCCGCCGTTGACATAGCGGTAGTCAAAGGCGTGCATGGGCTGACCGTACTCCAGCATGACGTAGTTGGTGATGTCCACGATGTTGTTGATGGGGCGCACACCCATGGAGCGCAGGCGCTCGCGCATCCACTTGGGAGAGGGGGCAATTTTGACGTTTCGCACCATCCGGGCGGTGTACCGGGGGACCAGATCCGCGTCGGGGGTTTCCACGTCCAGCAGCTCGGTCAATACCCCCGGCGCGCCCCCCTTCACCTGGGGAGTGTGCAGCTGGCAGGGGACGCCGAAGGTGGCGGCGGCCTCCCGCGCCAGGCCGATGACCGAGAGGCAGTCGGGCCGGTTGGGGGTGATTTCAAACTCCACCACATGGTCGTCGGCGTTGATGACCGGGCGGATGTCGTCCCCGGGGCGGACGCCCTCCTCCTGGAGGACAAAAATGCCGTCCTCAATGCAGTGGGGGAACTCCCGCTGCTCGGCCCGCAGATCCATCAGGGTGCAGACGCGGCCCGTCTTGGTGTGGTAAACCGCCAGGTCGCCGGGGTGGAGGTTGGCGCAGTCGGTGACGGTCTGTACCTGGCTGTCTCCCAGGCTCAGGGTCACGAGGAAATCCCCGCCCCGGCCCGTCACCTCCAGCACCTGGGCGGCCAGGGCCGGGCCGTGGACGCAGTCCCCGGCCCGGATGTCGGGGCTGACGCTGGGGCGCTCCGGGTCGATGGGGTGGTAGTCGTTGAGCAGAGCGGCGGCCCGGATAACGGCGTAGGGGAAGTCCCGCTCGTCCAGGCCCAGCTCCTTCAGGGAGCAGAGCATCCCGTTGGACATCTGCCCCCGCAGCTTGCCCTTGGTAATCTTTACGCCGCCGGGCAGGGTGGCCCGGTGCAGGGCCACGGGAACCATGTCCCCGGGGTGGATGTTCCACGCGCCGGTACAGATCTGCACCGGCTCCTCCTGGCCCACGTCCACCTGGCACACCCACATATGGTCGGAGTTGGGGTGGCGCTCCATGGAGGAGATGCGCCCCGCCACCACGTTGGAGATCTCCGCGCCCAGGTCGGCGGTGGTCTCCACCTTGGAGCCGGACAGGGTCATAGCCTCGGCGAACTCCTGGTCGGAGGCGCTCACCTGGACAAATTCATTCAGCCATTTTCTGCTTAAATTCATGGTGTACTCCCCCTCCCTCAAAACTGCTCCAAAAAGCGCACGTCGTTTTCAAAAATCAGCCGCAGGTCTGCGATTTTGAACTGGCGCATGGCCATGCGCTCCAGCCCCATGCCAAAGGCCCAACCGGAGTAGACCTCCGGGTCGATGCCGGCCATCTCCAGTACGCGGGGGTGGATCACCCCGGCTCCCAGCACCTCGATCCAGCCCTCCCCCTTGCAGGTGGGGCAGCCCGCGCCGCCGCATTTGTGGCACTGCACGTCCATCTCGCAGGAGGGCTCGGTGAAGGGAAAGTGGTGGGGGCGGAAGCGGGTGACGGTGCGCTGGCCGTACAGCTTCCGGATGGCCAGGTTCAGCGTCCCCTTCAAATCCGCCATGGTGATGCCCTTGTCGATGACCATGCCCTCCATCTGGTGGAACATGGGGGAGTGGGTGGCGTCGGCCTCGTCCTTGCGATAGACCCTGCCGGGGGCCACGATGCGGATGGGCAGCTCCATGCTGTCCATGGCCCGCACCTGCATGGGAGAGGTCTGGGAGCGGAGCATGACCCGGCTGTCCCGGTCAAAATAGAAGGTGTCCGACCAGTCCCGGGAGGGGTGGTCCTCCCCGGCGTTCAGCCGGTCGAAGTTCAGCTCCGCCAGCTCGATCTCCGGCCCGTCCAGCACGGTGAAGCCCAGGCTGACGAAGATGTCCGTCAGCTCGTCCAGGGCCTGGTACATGGGGTGCCTGCGGCCCACGGGGCGCTTCTTTCCGGGGATGGTGACGTCCACCGCCTCCCGCTCCAGCTGCCGCTCCAGGGCCTGTCCGGCCAACTGGGCGGCCCTGGTTTCGATGGCCTGCTCCAGGCTCTGGCGGGCCTGGTTCGCAATCTGGCCCATAACAGGCCGCTCTTCCGGGGACAGGCCGCCCATCTGCTTGAGCAGGGCGGTCAGCCGCCCCTTTCTGCCCAGATACCGCACCCGGACGGCGTCCAGTTCCCCAGTCTGGCCGGCCTGAGAGATTTCCTCCAGGGCGGCGGCGCGGATGGCTTCGATTTGTGCTTTCATACTCCTCTATATCCCTTCCTGTGTTGTATCACGTCCGGCCCGGGGGACGAAAAAAGCCCGCCTCCCCTTGTTGACAGGGACGAAAGGCCGGCCTTCCGTGGTACCACCCACATTCCCGGAACCAGCGGCTCCGGGCGCTCATGTCCGGGTAACGGCGGACAACCGTCTGTGTCTCCACAGCGGCTCGCGGGCGAACCAAACCGACTCTGCCGCAGTCCGGCTTACAGCCGGGGCCGAACCTCTCTGGGCGGCGCTTTGGCGGTTATTTTCCCGTTCACAGCCTATTTGGATTTGAACATATAGTATTTATATCACAGTTCCCGCAAAATTGCAACCCTCAATTCCCACCTTATCATCGGCTTCAAAATTTTTGTTGCGCAAATGGCTAATTTGTGTTATACTGATATTAGCTAAAGGGGGGCGATCTTATGGTTGCAGCAACGGCGACCGCAACTGAAATGCAGAACAATTTTGGGAAATATCTCAGTCTTATTATGTCGGGGCAGGAGGTTATCGTCACAAAAAACGGGCGGGAGGTCGGGCGTTTCATTCCAAAGGACGCCGCCATATCCTATCTGACCGATTCGCTGACCGGCATTCTGAAAGGAAGCTATGACATCGACGAAATAAAGACAGAAAGGTTGAACGCAAAGTATGACGCTGCTGATTGACGCAAACGTGCTGCTGGACGTCCTTCAAAACCGGAAGGCCCACGTTCAGGATTCCTCAGTCATCTGGAAGCTGTGCGAAACAAAGCGGGCAAAAGGCTGTATTTCGGCCCTGACCTTTGCAAACCTGATTTATGTCATGCGCAAAGAACTTGAGCCGGCGAAGGTGGAAGAAATTCTTCGGTTCCTCTCTCTGATTTTTGAGTTTGTAGATTTCAGCGCATCAGACCTTTCGAGGGCGGCGCAGCTGAGATGGGAGGATTTTGAGGACGCGGTGCAGAGCGTAACAGCAGCCCGGATATGTGCGGATTATATCATTACACGAAACGTAAAGGATTTTGTCAAGAGTAAGGTGCCCGCTTTCACGCCGTCTGAATTTGTGGCGCGGCTGTGACCAAAATGTTTCATACTGATTTTGAAGGCTGTGCCTTCAAGGCAACACCGCATAGAGTGGCAGGAGCGAATTGCGAGAAATTTTTCAGGAAAATGCGCAAGAATTGCAAAATCAGGAGCGCCGCAAGGCGCGGGTATGGGCGCGCTGCGGAACAAGGAAAGCCGCAGCGCGCCTGTAACGCGTTTAAGCCGCCCGTTTGTCCCCCGCCACAGACGCATTGAAGCAGCGCCTGCTCTCAGCGCCCGCCGCCCAGCAGGGCAACGGCCCGGCGGTACTCCTCCGGGTCGTTGACATTGCGCAGGATGTGATCCAAATCAAAGCCGGGCAGTTCCTGGGGGGACAGCTCCAGGGCGTCCACCTGCTCCAGCACATGGAACATGGAGCGGCGGCCCCGCTCCAGCGCCCTGCGGACGGTGGGCAGGCAGGCGCAGGAGTAGACGGCGAACAGGGTTTCGGCCCGTCCGTTGTGCCGAATCAGGCAGGCATCGTGTTCCCCCAATCGCTCCAGCAGCAGCCGGGCCAGGGCAGGGTCGCCGAAGGGCAGGTCGGTGGCGGTCAGGAAAATCACGTCGGCCCCGGTGTCCAGAAAGGCGGCCTCCAGCCCGGCCAGGGGGCCGTCCCCCGGGTGGCGGTCCACCACCTCCAGGGCCCCGTAGGTCTGGAACCGGCCCGGTGTGTTTAAGGATACGGCGGTCAAATCGAACCAGGGCCGGTACAGCCCCACCAGATGGGACAGCATGGTTTCCTCCCCGAAGGGCAGCATGGCCTTGTCCCGGCCCATCCGGCTGGATTTGCCCCCGGCTAAAATGACAGCGGCGGTTTTCAACCCTTTTGCCCTCTTTCCTCAAGAATATTCATGAATAAAACCCGGCGTTTTCCGCATCCTGTCAGTAGTATTACGCGGGGACGCTTTGACAGCTTTCCCGGAGACGGAGGAAACGCAATGAGAAAACTTCTGGCCCTGCTGACCGCGGCGGGGACGCTGTTTGCCCTGACAGCGGCCGCCGGGGCGGAGGACGCGGTGGAGACGGCGGTGGGCGCGCCGTCGGTGGAGGCCAAGGCCGCTCTGTTGATGGAAAAAGAGACGGGCACCGTCCTGTACGAGGAAAACAGCCACGAGCAGCTGGAGCCGGCCAGCGTGACCAAGATTATGACACTGCTGCTGGTGATGGAGGCCATCGACAGCGGGCGGCTGCGCTATGAGGACACCGTGACCGTGTCGGCCTACGCCGCCTCCATGGGGGGCTCCCAGACCTGGATGAAGGAAAACGAGCAGATGAGCGTGAGCGATATGCTCAAGGCGGTGGCCGTGGTCTCGGCCAACGACGGCTCGGTGGCCCTGGCGGAGCACCTGGCGGGCAGCGAGGAGGCTTTCGTGGCTCTGATGAACCAGCGGGCCCAGGAGCTGGGGATGGAGGACACCCATTTTGTCAACTGCACCGGCCTGCCCGCCCAGGGCCATGTGACCAGCGCCTACGACATCGCCCTGATGAGCCGGGAGTTGATCGCCAACCACCCGGACATCCGGCAGTTCACCACCATCTGGATGGACACCATCCGGGACGGGGCTTTCCAGCTGTCCAACACCAACAAGCTGATTCGCTACTACGAAGGGGCCACCGGCCTGAAAACCGGCTCCACCGACAGCGCGGGCTACTGCCTGTCCGCCACCGCCGAACGGGACGGGATGGAGTTAATCGCCGTGGTCTTAGGGTCGGAGACCTCTACCCAGCGGT
This sequence comes from Oscillospiraceae bacterium, assembly GCA_021205585.1. Lineage (GTDB taxonomy): Bacteria > Bacillota > Clostridia > Oscillospirales > Oscillospiraceae > JAJPXI01. The sequence continues at coordinate 491 of JAJPXI010000182.1, read as the reverse complement.
TCGAGTCGGCCAAAAGCCTGCTGAACTACGGCTTCAACAACTATACCCTGCTGGAGGTCTGCCCCGACCAGGCCCTGCCTACGGTGGACGTGCTGCTGGGGGAGCGGGACACCGTGCAGCCGGTGATGAAAACCGCCGCAAAGCTCCTGGTGGACAAGGGGGACGTGGAGAAAGTGACCACCCAGCTGACCGTGGCCGAGTCGGTGGCCGCGCCGGTGGAGGCGGGGCAGAAGCTGGGCTCGTTGACCGTCTATATCGACGGGGTGGAGCAGCTGAGCATGGATCTGGTGGCCGACGCCGCCGTGGAACGCCTGACCGTCAAGGGCATTTTCTCCCGGATGCTGGGCATTCTGCTGATGAGCGGCAAGTCGTAGCGATTCCTTAGATTTGCGCCACGCCGGAATCCCTGGCGGCCTGGGCTACGGCGGCGGCCAGGGCCGGGCGGACGCGGGGGTCGAAGGCGGCGGGGACGATATAGTCCGGGGAGAGCC
>JAJPXI010000088.1 GCA_021205585.1 Oscillospiraceae bacterium | reverse complement strand
TTAGGAATTTCAGCGTTTTACGGGAGACGCTCCTCCACCCGGCCGGAGTGCTGTGAATTTTCACACGGGCAGGGTGCCGGAGACGTCGGCTTTTTGACGGCGGGATTGTGCAAGTGAACAAACCTGTTGGGACGTTGCCCAAACCGGGCCGAAACCGGTTGACGTCCGGCGGTCGGGAGCGGTATAATCGCCCCATCAAAAATAAAAGATTTATTTTGAAACTTGCAAAACGAGCATGGGAGGCAGGTACAGATGGAACAGAATCAAGCGGTGATCACCCTGCAAAACGTGGGCATGACCTACCAGACGGAGACCGGCGGCGTACAGGCCCTGACCGACGTGACCCTGGACATCCTCCCAATGGAATTCATCTCCCTGCTTGGCCCCTCCGGCTGCGGCAAGACCCCTCTGCTGCGCATCATCGCCGGACTGCTGGAGAACACCGCGGGCACCGTGTCCGTCGGGGGCATGACCCAGCAGCAGGCCCGCCAGGCCCACCGCCTGGGCATGGTGTTCCAAAGCGCAACGCTGTACGACTGGCGCACGGTGCTCAAAAACGTCACCCTGCCTCTGGAGATCATGGGCCTGCCCCGGAGCGAGCAGCGGTGCCGGGCGGAGGAGATGCTGGAGCTGGTGGGGTTGGCCCAGTTTCAAAACAGCTACCCCTACGAGCTCTCCGGCGGAATGCAGCAGCGGGTCTCCATCGCCCGGGCGCTGGCAACCGACTCCCACATTCTGCTGATGGACGAGCCCTTTTCGGCCCTGGACGAGTTTACGCGGGAAAAGCTCCACGACGACCTGCTGGCCATCAGCCGGAAGCGGAAGATGACCATCGTTTTTGTCACCCACAACATTTCCGAGAGCGTGTATCTGTCCGACCGGGTGGTGGTCATGTCCCCCCACTCGGGGCGGGTCTCCGCCGTGGTTCCCATCGACCTGCCCCGGCCCCGCACGGCGCAGATGCGCAGTATGCCGCGCTACTACGAGCTAATCGCCCAGATCCGCGGCAGCTTTGAGGGGGTTTGAGCCATGGCAAAGAGAACAAACCGGGGCAGCTGGAGCCCGCCGGCCTGGCTGGTCACTCTGGTCTGGGTGCTGGGATTTCTGGCTGTCTGGAACCTGATCGCCCTGGTCTTCGACCTGTCCGGCGCGTCCAGCACAAAGTTCCCCTATATCCACACCATTGTGCGCTGGGCCTTCTCGCCGGAGTACGACGGCGGCGGCATCTGGACGGCCACGGCCATCACCCTGGGCGTGTTTATCAAGGGCCTAGTGGCCGGAACGGCCATCGGCGCGGCCTTCGCCCTGCTGATGAGCTTCTGCGCGCCGGTGGAGCGGGTGGGCTACCCCCTGCTGCTGCTGTCCCAGATGATTCCCATGCTGGGCCTGGCCCCGATCATCGTCAGCATCGTGGGCCAGTTCAGCACAGCCAAATTCGTCATGGCGACTTATATGACGTTTTTCCCCGTTGCGGCCAATATGTTCGCCGGCCTGTGCGCCGTGGACGACCAGCGCAAGGAGCTGCTGGCCATGTACGCCGCCTACCCCTCCACGGTCTACTGCAAGCTGATGATCCCCGCCAGTCTGCCCTCTTTGTTTGTGGGGCTGAAGCTGGCCGCCCCCGCCTCCTTTGCCGCAGTGATCTTCACCGAGGTGCTCTACCCCCAAAACGGCGGCATCGGCGGCGAGATCCTGAACTCCCAGTACGGGAACGACTGGGAGCTGTGCTGGGGATATATCTTCATGGCGGTGCTGGTGGCGGTGCTGCTGTTTTACGCGGCCGCCTTTCTGGAGCGGTACGTGGTTCGCTGGCGCAGCAGCGATTGAGAAAGAAGGCGTAATGGTATGACAAACTCCACCGACACCCACACATTGCAGCACCGGAACCAGCAGCTTTTGTCGGTGCTGGCGGTTCAGGAGGACTACGCGAGAGTGGCGCGGCTGTTGAAGGATCTGTGTTTCCTGGCAGCCGCCGGGGCAGTGCTGGGCCTGACCCTGGCCGGGCTGAACTGGCCGCTGTTCACCGTGTCCAACGACTTTGAGTACGCCTGGAATGTCACCGGGTCCGCCCTTGTGTCCGGCATCCGGGTGGACGGGGTGCAGATGACGGGATGGAGCGCCATCGCTCTGCTGGCCTATCTCTGCGTGGCCGTGGCCCTGGTCGGGCTGGTTCTGCTGGCGGCGGCCGACGTGGTCACCGCCGCGAAGGCCAGGGGCCACCGGGGGGCGCTGACCATTCAGGGGCGGCCCAGGACGGCGTGCAAATGCCTGATCGGGATTCCGGCCACAGCCGCGGCGCTGATTTTCCTGCTGTTCGAGCCGGTGTATCATCTGGCCGTGACCGAGGCGGGCCAGGCCTATATGCAGACCCTGTCGGAAAACTTCTCCTTCAATCTAAGCCCCAGCGGGGTAGGAACGGCGCTGATGCTGGGCTGCTTTTTCACCGGGACCTACTATCTCTGCTCCGGAGTGCGGCGCACCCGCTTCTGGCGCAGGCACCAGGGAGGCTGCTACCTGCTGGCCATTGTGATTTTGATTTTGTATTTCTGGCAGTACGGCTATCTGCATACTCTGTTCGGCATCGACCAGACCACCTCCTCCTTCCCCTACCCCTTCGCCAGGGCCATCAACAGCTACAGCAAATTCACCGGCGGCGTGAAGGGCAGCTATAACGGCGTGTTCACCTCTCTGGCCCAGGCGCTGTTCACATCCTCCAGCGCCACGCTGAACGACGGGATCTTATACAACGCCGCCACCACGGTGGGGGGTATGCTGGCCGGCTTCGTCCTGGGCGGCCTGCTGGGGTACGGCGTGGCGCTGCTGGCCGTGTGCTTCCGGCGCTGGGGCTCCGGCGTGCTGACGGTGTGCTGCATCCTGGCGGCCTTCCCGGTGGTGGCCCTTGGCCCCATCGTGAACCACTGGTTCCCCTCCAACAGCTACGTCATGTCTTTTATCGCCAAGGTTATCGTGGTCACGATTTTGAGCATGGCGGGCATGACGGTCAACGCCTACAAGGGGCTGACCGTTCTCAAGCCGAACACTCTGGATCTGATGGCCATTTACGATGCCGGAACCAAGGACACCTTTCTCAAGCTCCGGCTGCCCAACTCCCTGCCCAACGTGTTTACCGCCCTGAAAACCAACTCGGCCACCGCGCTGATGGGCTCCTTTGTCTGCGAGTTCTATTCCCGCTCCAAAACCTACGGGCTGGGCATGATGTTCAACAACTACTGGGATGTGGCCCGGTACAAGTCCTGGGCCTATATCATCGCCGCCATTGTCAGCGGGCTTGTGCTGTATTTGATCGTGGCCGCTGTGGAGCGCAGGTGCATCGCCTGGCACCCGTCCATGCGGCGGAAGTGACCGCTTTATCCCGGACTCCCGTCCGGTTTTGATAAAGAAATATTTATGAAAAAGATGGAGGAAACGATCATGATGAAAAGAAGACTTCTCGCCCTGGCCCTGTGCCTGGCGCTTGCGCTGGGCCTGTGCGCCTGCGGCTCGTCCTCGCAGGACGAGGACAGCGCCGTCAGCAGCACCACATCTGAGGATGTGTCCGCGGACGTGTCCGCCGACACCGGCGACGGGGAAGAGACCGGCGACGGCGAACTGACCGCCGTGACCGTGCAGCTCAAGTGGGTGCAGCAGGCCCAGTTCATGGGCTACTACGCCGCCAAGGAGCTGGGCATTTATGAGGCCTACGGCCTGGACGTGACCATCGTCCCCGGCGGCTCGGTGGACGTGGTGGATGAGGTGGACTCCGGCCGCGCTGAGTTCGGCGTCACCTGGGTCTCCACGCTGATGTCCGCCGTCTCCAACGGCGCGAACGTGATGGCCGTGGCCCAGTACTACCAGGACTCCGGCATGACCCTGGTCTCTCTGGACGGGACGGTGGAGGACGCCACTGTGGTGACCGGAGATGAGGTCACCGGCAACTGGGGCGGCGGCAACGAGTACGAGATGCAGGCCTATCTGTCCAGCCTGGGCCTGTCCACCGAGTATGTCACCCAGGACTACGATATGCAGCAGCTGCTGGACGGGGACATCACCTGGGCCTCCGCCATGACCTATAACGAGCTGGGCCTGGTGCTGGAGAGCGGCTACACCCTGGACAATCTGAACATCCTGTACATGGAGGACGAGGGCTTCGGTATGCTGGAGGACTGCCTGATTGTGGACACCGCCTGGGCGGAGGAAAACGAGGACATCGTCACCGCCTTCGTGGCCGCCAGCAGCCTGGGCTGGGCCTGGTGCCTGGAGAACACCGCGGCAGCCGGCTCCCTGGTCTTTAACGCCGAGGACACGGCCAACACCGTCTCCGAGTATCACCAGCAGTTCGAGGCCGACGAGGTGGCCAAGCTGATCGCGGGCAGCATCATCACCGTGGGCGACCGGGACAGCTACACCCTGGTGGGCTACATGGACGCGGACAAGTATGAGCAGACCTACGACATCCTTTCCGAGTATGTGGACGTGTCCAACACCAGCGCCGACAGCGTTTACACCACCTACTTCTATGACGAGGCGGTGGCCGGAGAGCAGTACCTCAGCTTCCTGGAGGACTTCGATTCTCTGACATGGGACGGCAGCTTCGACGTTCTCTACGAGGGATAAAATATTTTTCGGCGGCGCACAGGGATCTCTCCTCTGTGCGCCGCCGGGTGAAAGAAGGAGCGTGAGCATATGTACGATTTGGTGATTCGGAACGGAACCCTCGTTACGCCCACCAGCACATTCAAGGCCGACCTGGCCGTGAAGGACGGGAAGATCTGTGCCGTGGCCGCCGGATTGAAGGACTCCGGCGCCAAAACGGTGGACGCGGCGGGGAAGCTGGTGCTGCCCGGCGCCATCGACCCCCACACCCATCTGGCCATGCCCTTTGGCGGCACGGTCTCCGCCGACGACTATTTTGCCGGCACCCGCGCCGCCGTCTGCGGCGGCACCACCACGGTGTTCGACTTTGCTCTCCAGGACTTTGGGGAGAACATGGTGGACACCATCAAGCGCCGGGACGCCCTGTGCGCGCCGGACGCCTGCTGTGATTACGCCTTTCACATCGGCGTCAAGGACGTCAGCGGCGGTCTGCTGGACTCCATGGAGCAGGCGGTGGCCTACGGCGTACCCTCCTTCAAGGTGTTTATGGTCTACGACTTCGGCGTGTCTGACGGGGTGTTCTACCAGGTGCTGAAAAAATCCACCGAGATCGGCGCTCTCATCGGCGTTCACGCGGAGAACAACGAGATGGTCAACACCCTGACCCAGCAGTTCATCGACCAGGGCAAGACCTCCGCGTGGTATCACTACCTGTCCCGCCCGGAGTGGGTGGAGGGCGAGGCCGACGAGCGGGCCATCAACTGGGCCAGGGCCGCCGGGGCCGAGCTGTATATCGTCCACCTGGCCAACAAGCAGGGGATGCAGGCCGTCATCCGGGCCAAGGAGGAGGGGTATCCCATCTACGCCGAGACTTGCCCCCAGTACCTCTACTTCACCAGCGACGTCTACAAGCGGGAGGACGGGCGCAATTTCGTCTGCTCCCCGCCCATGAAGGGCCAGGAGAGCCAGGACGCCCTGTGGGCGGGCATCCGCGGCGGGTTTATCGACACCATCTCCACCGATCACTGTCCCTTCCAGCAGGCCGAAAAGGACTGGGGGCTCAACGACTTTCGCAAGATCCCCAACGGCTGCTCCGGCGTGGAGAATATGTACCCCTTCATGCTCAGCGCCGCCAACGCGGGCAAGCTCAGCTTTAACCAGGTGGTGCAGCTGTGCTGCGCCAACACAGCCAGGCTGTTCGGCTGCACCACAAAGGGCGGCCTGGAGGTGGGCAAGGACGCCGACATCGTCATCTACGACCCGGAGAAGTATTTCACCATCCACCAGAGCAATATGCACTCCGACGCGGATCACACCATCTGGGAGGGGGTGTCCCTCCACGGCTACCCGGTGCAGACCTATGTGCGGGGAACCCTGGTATACGACAACGGCGCATTTGTAGGGCAGCGGGGCTTTGGACGCTATCTCAAGCGCGCCCCCCGGCCCAGGCGGAGCTGAGGGTCATGGCTTGGCTGGAAGAGCAGGCCGCCCGCTGCCTGCTGTGCGTGGACGCGCCCTGCACGGCGGCCTGTCCCCACGCTCTGGACCCGGCGCGGATGGTGCGCGCCGTTCGCTTTGAAAACGCCTCCCTGGCCGCCGGGTTTATCGATTCGGCTCTCTGCCCGGGCTGCGCCGCCCCCTGCGAGGAGGCCTGCCTGCGCCGGGAGGATCCGGTGGCGCTCCGGCGTATGGCCCAGGTCATCCCGCCGCCCCGGAGCGCCCGGGCCGATTTGTCCATCGAGTTTTGCGGTGTGACCTGCGAGAATCCCTTTTTCCTGTCCTCCTCCGTGGTGGCCTCCGGGTACGAGATGTGCGCCAGGGCGCTGGAGATGGGCTGGGGCGGCGTAGTCTACAAAACCGTGGGGCTGCTGACGCCCAGGGAGACCTCCCCCCGATTCGCCGCCTATGGCCGGCGGGGCGGGCCTTTTATCGGCCTGCGGAACATGGAGCAGATTTCCGACCACCCCCTGGAGTGGGATTTGGAGGCTCTCCGGCGGCTGAAGGCGAATTTCCCCGGCAAGGTCATCGTCGGTTCCATTATGGGCGGGGACGAGGCGGAATGGACGCAGCTGGCCCGCCTGTGCACCGAGGCGGGGTGCGACATCATCGAGTGCAATTTCTCCTGCCCCCACATGACCGGACACGGCCTGGGGGCGGATGTGGGCACCGACCCGGCCCTGGTGGCCCGGTATACCCGGGCCGTGCGGGCGGGGACTCATCTGCCCATCCTGGCAAAAATGACCCCCAACATCACCAGCATGGAGCTGCCCGCCCGTGCGGCCGTTCAGGCCGGGGCGGACGGCCTGGCCGCCATCAACACCGTCAAGGCCATCACCGGCCTGGACGGGCCGGAGCTGGCCCCCGGCCCCGCCGTGAGGGGCAAGTCCACCGTCTCCGGTTACTCCGGCGGCGCGGTCAAGCCCATCGCCCTGCGCTTTGTCCGCGACCTGGCCGCCGACCCGGCTCTGAAGGGGGTCCCCATCTCCGGCATGGGCGGCATTGAGACCTGGCACGACGCCGCGGAATTTCTGGCCCTGGGCTGCCGCAATTTGCAGGTGACCACAGCTGTGATGCAGTACGGCTACCGCATCATCGACGATTTGCGCGCCGGGCTGGCGGGCTTTCTCCAGGATCTGGGCCTTGACAGGGTGGAACAGCTGGTGGGCCGGGCCCTGCCCAACGTGGTGGACGCCCGGGAGCTGGATCGGGACACGGTCTGCTACCCCCGCTTTGACCGGGAGCGGTGCCTGGGCTGCGGCCGGTGCTTTCTCAGCTGCCGGGACGCGGGGCACCAGGCCATCGCCTTTGAAGCGGGCCGCAGGCCCCGCCTGCTGGGGAAGCGCTGCGTGGGCTGTCACCTGTGTATGCTGGTGTGCCCGGCGGGGGCCGTTTCAAGCACCCGGCGGGTGGCCAAGCCCGAAAAAGAGGAGGAAATTTCATGACGGCGCAGGAAATCAGAGAGACTCAGAAAAAATATGTGCTCCAGTCCTGGTCGAAGCAGAATACCCTGGAGCCGATTCCCATCCAGCGGGGGGAGAACATCTACCTCTACGATTACGACGGCAACCGCTACGCCGATATGTCCTCCCTGCACGTCAACATGAATCTGGGCTACGGCAACCAGGAGATCAACCGGGCCATCCGGGACAAGCTGGAGCGGTACGCCTTCATCAGCGAGGGCTACGCCGACGAGGATCGGGCGCGGCTGGCCAAGCTGATCGTGGAGCTGATGGGGGAGAATATGGGCAAGGTGTTTTTCACCAACGCCGGGGCGGACGCCAACGAAAACGCCATTAAGATCGCCCGGATGTTCACCGGGCGCAACAAGATTTTTTCCCGCTATCGCTCCTATCACGGCTCCAGCTTCGGCGCGGGCAACCTGACGGGGGAGCCCCGGCGCTTTCCCCTTGAGCCGGGGATTCCGGGGTTTGTAAAGTTCATGGATCCCTATGTGTACCGGGACAACCTTCCCTTCGAGACGGAGCGGGAGTGCACCGACTTTTACCTGCGCCGCCTGGAGGAGCAGATCAACTACGAAAACCCGGACAACATCGCCGCCATCATCCTGGAAACCGTCACCGGCACCAACGGGGTCATCATTCCGCCGGAGGGGTATCTGCCCGGCGTGCGGGCGCTGTGCGACAAGTACGGCATTTTGATGGTTTGCGACGAGGTCATGGCCGGCTGGTGCCGGACGGGGAAGATGTTCGCCTTTCAGCACTTCGGCGTTCAGCCCGACATCGTGACCTTCGCCAAGGGCGTCACCTGCGGCTATGTCCAGCTGGGGGGCGTGTGCGTGTCAAAGAAAATCGCGGCCTATTTTGACGACCATGTCCTCTCCTGCGGCCTGACCTACAACGGCCACCCCCTGGCCTGCGCCGCCGGCGTGGCCTGCGTACAGTATTATCTGGATCACGACATCGCCGGCCACACCGCACGGGTCGGTCAGGTGCTGGGAGAGCTGCTGGAGGACATCAAGGAAAAGCACCCCTGCGTGGGCGACGTGCGCTGCATCGGCCTGTTTTCCGCGGTGGAGTTGGTGCGGGACAAAACCACACGCCAGCCGCTGGTGCCCTACGGCAGGGATCCGGAGGGCATGATGGGAAAGGTGCTGGCCCTGCTGAAAGCGAAACGGTTTATGACCTTCGCCCACGAGAACATGGTGCTGGTGGCCCCGCCGCTGATCATCACCGAGGAGCAGCTGCGGGAAGAGCTGGCCAAGCTGGACGAGGTTTTAACCGTGGTGGACGCCATGATTTTATAGAGGAGGCACGCGATGAGCAGAAGCTTTTATATGCCCCCCTTGATTTTCAGCGGCATGGGCAGCCTGGCCGCCGCCGGGGAGCGGCTGCGCCTGGGGGAAAAGGCGCTGATTGTAACGGGCAAAACCGTGGAGCGGCAGCCCTGCATGAAGGATTTGAAAACCCTGCTGGGGGCCATCGGCGTGGAGTACGCCGTGTTTTCCGACATTCCGGGGGAGCCCACGGACGAGATGGTTCGGGCCGGGCTGGAGGCCTATTTGAAAAACGGGTGCGACTTTATGCTGGCCGTGGGCGGCGGCAGCCCGATGGATTTGATGAAGGCTGTGGCCGTGCTGCTGAAAAACCCGGAGGCCAAGCTGCGGGACTACCTGGGCCAGGAAATCCCCGGCCCCTTCGTCCCCATGGCCGCTATCCCCACCACAGCGGGCACCGGCTCCGAGGCCACCATGTTCACCGTCATCACCGACACGGAAACCAACGTAAAAATGCTGCTGAAAGGCCCCGGCCTGATTCCCCGGCTGGCGGTGGTGGATCCCAGCTTTTCCGTCTCCGCGCCCCCCGCCGTGACGGCCCACACCGGCCTGGACGCGCTGACCCACGCCGTGGAATCCTACACCTCCCGGCTGGCCCAGCCCTTGACCGACTGCCTGGCCCTGGACGCGGTGAAGACCATTCTGACCTGGCTGCCCCGGGCCTTTCGGGACGGGAACGACCTGGAGGCCCGGAGCAAAATGGCCCTGGCCGCTCTGGAGGCGGGGGTGTGCATCACCAACGCCTCCGTGACACTGGTGCACGGCCTGTCCCGCCCCATCGGCGCGCTGTTCCACGTGCCCCACGGGCTGTCCAACGCCATGCTGCTGCCGGAGTGCCTGCGCTTTGCCCTGGACGGCTGCTATGACCGCTTCGGCGCCCTGGGCCGCGCCTGCGGCTGCAGCGACAGCGCGGACGACACCGTGGCCGCCCGGGCCTTTTTGGAGGCGGTGGAGCAGCTGTGCCGCCTATGCCGCATCCCCACCCTGGCCGAGTACGGCGTAAGCCGGGCCGCCTTTGACGCCGCGGCGGAGAAAATGGCGGCGGACGCCATGGCGTCCGGCTCTCCCGGAAATACGGTGAAGCCTGTGACACTGGAAGATTGTCTGGGAATTTATCAAAGATTATGGACATAGGACAAACAACAGGAGGTTGATTTCATGTATCAGTGCAGCGAGGCCAGAATGGCCGACAAAATTCAAACCTTTTCCGCCTTTGGGGACGCGGGCCACGGGGGCATCACCCGCTACTCCCTCTCCCCCGAGGCGCTGATGGCCCGAAAGGAGTTCCAGCGGCGCATGGAGGCCATCGGCGCCGTCATCGAGGTGGACGACGTGGGGGATATGTACGCCACCCTCCCCGGCTCCGACCCGGAGGCCAAGCGCATCGTTATGGCCTCCCATGTGGACTCGGTGAAAAACGGCGGCAATTACGACGGCATCCTGGGCGTCATGTCGGCCATGGAGGTGCTGGAGAGCGTCCATGAGCAGAACATCCCCCACAAGCACCCCCTGACGGCCATAATCTGGACCAACGAGGAGGGCTCTTTGTACCCGCCCGCCATGATGTGCTCCGGCATCGTATGCTACGACTATCTGCCGGAGGACATCCGGTGCAAATTTCGCTATGAGGACATGATGGCCTCCCAGAGCATCCTGAACCCGGGCCAGACCTTCGGCCAGGCCCTGGCGGCCTCCGGCTATCAGGGGGATCGGGCCTGCCGGTTAAGCCCGGAGAAGTATCTGTATATGTTTGAAACCCACATTGAGCAGGGCCCCATCCTGGAGGACGCCGGAAATGACATTGGCGTGGTGGACTGCGTGCTGGGCATGTTCAACTACCGGCTGAAATTTTACGGCCAGACCGTCCACGCCGGCACCTTCCCCATGCCCAAGCGCCGGGACGCATTCCTGGCCGCGGCGGAGGCCCTGTGCTACCTCCACCGGGAGATCGATGCCCTGAACATCCCGGAGCTGGTCTACACCACCGGAGAAGTGGTCTGCCACCCCTGCGTCCACACCTGCGTGCCCGATTTCTTCGACTTCTCCTTCGATGCCCGCCACGAGGACCCCGCCCAGCTGAACCGGGTGCTGGAGGTGGTCAAGAGCTGCGGGGAAAAGACCTGGGGCAACGGCTGCACCTGCACCGTGGAAAAGGCGTGGAACCGGGACACGGTCTACTGGGACAAAAAGCTGGTGGGCTATGTGAAGCAGGCCGCCGAGGAGCTGGGGGTCAGCCACCAGTATATCCACTCCGGCGCGGGGCACGACGCGCAGTTTTGCAGCTACGTGATCCCCACCACCATGATCTTCGTCCAGTCCAAGGACGGCTTGAGCCACTGCGAGCCGGAATTCTCCAGCGTGAAGCACTGCACCGAGGGCGCGTCCGTCATGCTCAACGCCGTGCTGAAGGCCGACGAGGACTGACCTCCGCGTGAAATTCCATACTGAGGAAGCGCCGATTCATCATGAAAGTATAATTGGCCATGTGCCGCCTTTGGCGGCATGGCCGTGAAACTATAATAGCCGCCTTGCGGCTATTATACCACATTTGCAAAGCAAATGGGGTATAATTGGCCACATGCCGCCTTTGGCGGCATGGCCGTGAAACTATAATAGCCGCTTTGCGGCTATTATACCATATTCGCGAAGCGAATGGGGTATAATTGGCCACATGCCGCCTTCGGCGGCACGGCCGTGAAACTATAATAGCCGCTTTGCGGCTATTATACCATGCTTCCCTAAAGACAAGTATAGATTGCGTTTCGCTTTTCAGCCTTTTATTCTCCGCAAGATTGCATCCGACTTCCAGTAAATCAAAATTTACCCGTTTTCCTGCGGTTCCGCCCGGCCCCGCAGCACCTCTAAAAACAGCCGGGCGGCGGGGTTGAGCAGCTCCCGCTTCCAGGCGGCCACATAGTTCACGCGCCACAGCTCCCCGTCGAAGGGGACGGCCCGGACGCCCGGAACGCCCGCCAGCAGGGAGACGGGCAGGATGGACACCCCCAGCCCGGCGGCCACGCTGAGCAGCACCGGCTCCACGCCGTCGAAGCAGTTGGCCACATGGGGGGTAAAGCGCATAGACTGGCACAGATCCATGGCGAGCATATACAAAATGGGATCCTCTTTTTCCGAAATCAGGATGAATCGCTCCCCCTGCAGTGCCTCCGGCTCCGGCGGCCTGTCCGTCAGGGGGTGGCCCTCCGGCAGAGCCAGGGCCAGGCCCTCGGCGTGGGTGGGCAGCAGCTCGTACTCCTCCTGGCCGTCGGCCATTTCCCGCTGGAGGAAGTGGAAGTCGAAGGGGTCCTCGTTGGCCACGGGCAGCCCCTCCCCCCCGGAGGCCGGGGCAATGTCCACAAGGATATTGGGGCAGCGGCGGGCAAACTCCCCCAGGCAGCCGGTGAGGAACGCCCCCGCCGCCGACACCGCCGCCACGGACAGGCGGCCCTCCCCGCCCTCGTGGAGATGGCGGACGGCCTCGGCCCCTTTCTGGGCGTTGTCCAGAATCTCCCTGGCGTAAGGGAGGAAGGCCCGGCCCTCCTCGGTCAGTTTGACCTGCCGCCGGGTGCGGTAAAACAGCTGGGCCCCCAGCTGCTCCTCCAGACTGTCGATTTGGCGGCTGACAGTGGACTGGGGCACGCCGTTGCGCCGGGCGGCGCTGGTGAAATTCAAGGTCTGGGCCACGGTGACAAAGCTCCGAAGCTGGCTGACGTCCATGCCCGCATTGGCCTCCTTTCATTGACAGTGTGATGCAAAGTGTATCGTTATGGGGTATATGTGCGGGGTTTGCACAATATCTACAATCCGAATTTTTCTCGGTATTTCTGCGGATTTTCCATATACTCTTTATACTTTTCTCGGAGACAATTTCCACACGGACGATATCCTGCAGCAAGAGCAGTTTTCTCGTCCGCAAAGAAAACACGGGACTTTTCATAGCTACCCGGAAATCTTCTGATGGCGGACAGCGCAGAAGGACAGTCCAGCCGTCCATAAATCTTTAACTCACCATTTCCGCCAAACTCTCCTGGAATTTCAGAAAAATATTCCTTTCCATCCATACCCAGCAATTTATATTTTTTCATAAGTTCTCAGTCTCCTTTATGTTACGAACATTCTTTCGCCTCGATAAACTGGAATTAGCAAGTAAGCATATCAATAGCTTCCTCTTCCGTTGCAACAAAGAACACATCTTTTCCGTTGTTGCTCTCATAAATAAAATCTTTCAGCGGCTTGCTCGTGTAGTGGGAGTAATCGCCGAATATCGCAATGCGTCCTCCGTAATTGATATACTTTTGCAGGATTTCTCCCGCCAACCCGGTTCAAACCCAATTTATAAGGAAGCACTGATTAAATGCGTCTGCGGCGGCTGACATCCATATCCGCATTGGCCTCCCGTCGTTGACAGTGTGCCGCAAATTTGGTATGATATTTTTTAAGGAGATTTTGCGCATTTATGCGTTTTTGATATTATAACATGAGTTTCGGCCCATGTAAAGAACAGGAGGCCCGCGGCATGCGGGATAAAATCGTGGTCACCGGGATGGGGGCGATCACCCCGGTGGGGGTGGG
>JAJPXI010000041.1 GCA_021205585.1 Oscillospiraceae bacterium | reverse complement strand
AATCGGCAAGAGCGGATGGCAAAAGATTTTGTCAGATGCCGCAGACATAGTTTTTAGAGGTTCTCTGAAGAGAGTATTAGACCGGCCCCCGCCCTCATAGGATGTACTGCCGCGCAAAGGGGGCTTCCGCTTTTGAAACTGGATCGCTCGTCCGCCCTGTACGCCACCCTGCTGCTGACGGGGACGGGGCTGATTTCTCAGATTTTAGGCTTTTTCTACCGCATCGCTCTGTCCCGGCTGGTGGGGGCGGAGATCATGGGGCTGTACCAGCTGATTATGCCGGTGTACTCGGTGCTGCTGTCCATCGCCTGCGTAGGGCTGACCACCGCCGTGTCCACCCTGACCGCCCGGTACCGGGCCCTGGCGGGGCCGGAGGCCGTCCGGCAGACCCTGCGGCGCTGCCTGGGGGCCTTTTTCGCCGTGGCTTTGGGGCTGGGGGCCGTGATCATCCCCGCGTCCGATTTTATTTCGGTCTATTTCCTGGGGGACGCCCGCACCCAGCTTGGGATGATCCTGCTGGTGCCCTGCGTGCTGCTGACCGGTGTGGAAAATCTCCACAAGCACTGCTTTTACGGCGCGGGCAGCGTCCGCGCCCCCGCCTTTACCGAGCTGTGCGAGCAGGCGGTGCGGGCGGCGGCGGTGCTGGGGCTGTTGCTGCTGTTTCTGCCCCAGAACCCGGAGCGCACGGTGGGGCTTATCGTGGCTGGCATGGTGGTGTGCGAGGTCTTTTCCGCCGTCACCCTGCTGGCGCTGTTCCGAAAAAAGCTGGGGAAGCAGCCCGCCGGGCCGGGCCGGGCCGGGGCCTCCTGGGGCCAGATCGCCTCCATCGCCCTTCCCGTGGGGTTCACCGCCCTGCTGGGCAATCTGCTGGGCAGCGTCAACTCGGTGCTGATCCCCCAGCGGCTGGTGGCCGGGGGGATGGACGCCGCCGAGGCCATGGCCTCCTTCGGGGCGCTGTGCGGCATGACCATGCCCATGCTGTTTCTGCCCACGGCGCTGGTGGGGGCCATGTGCCTGGTGATGACGCCCGCCCTGGCCCGCAGCGCCGCTTTGGGGGACGCCGCCGCCATCCGCCGCCGCTTGGGCCGGGCCATGCTGGCCACCTCGGTGCTGATGATGCCCGCCATGGCCCTGCTGGCGGTGGTGGGCCCCAGCCTGGGACGACTGCTGTTCGCCGATGGGCGGGCGGGAGACTATATCCTGCCCCTGGCCGCCGGGACGCTGCTCAGCTGCTACCAGTCGGTGCTCTCCTCCGCCCTGAACGGGATCGGGAAGCAGCGCCTTGCGGCCCGAAACTCCCTGCTGTGCGGCGGAGCGCAGCTGGCGTTTACCTATCTGACCGTGGGCCTTCCGGGGGTGGGGCTGAAGGGCTATGTGGCCGGCTTTGCGGTCAGCTCCGCTTTGGGGCTGGCGCTGAACCTGCTGTCGGTTATCCGGGCCGCCGGTCTGCGGCCCAAACCCTTTGAATGGCTGGTCTCTCCCGCCCTGGCTGCCCTGCTGTCCGGGCTGTGCGCCAATCTGCTGTTTACATGGCTGGGGGCGCAGGAAACTTCCCTGCCCTTGTCCGTGGCGCTGTGCCTGCTGACGGGCGGTCTGGAATATCTGGCCGCGCTCCAGGCCCAGGGAACCCGCCTGCGGGAGCTGTTCCGGCTGGGGGCCGGGCCGTCACCGGAGTAGTTCGCCGGCCTCCTGGGCGGAGCCGCCCTCCTGGGGCGGGCCGTCCACCAGGCGCTTGGTCTGCCACTTCCCCCGGAAAAAGTAGATTGTCACAAAGATGAGGGACGCGCCCCAGCCCAAAACATAGGTGCGCCAGACCACATTGTACGTCCCGCTGAAGAAATACACCAGCGTATAGGACGAGGCCACCCGCAGGCACAGGGACATTAAGGAGGAGATGGCGGAAACCCCCGGATTGCCGCAGCCCATGTACGTCCCGTTAAAGGGGATATAGGCGGCGAAAATCAGGTAGGCAAATGGGAGAAAGTGCAGGCACTCCACCGCCTGGGCCAGCGCCTCCCCGCTCAGGCCGAACAGCTGGGACAGGGGGGTGGCGAAGGCGTAAAGGGCCGCGCCGATGACCACCACCATGGCCAGGTCCATGGCCACCGCCGTGCGCAGCCCGCGCTTGATGCGGTCATACCGGTTGGCCCCGGCGTTTTGCCCGGCGAAGCTGGCCATGGCCTGCATCATGGCGATGGCCGGGATGCAGCAGTACTGGTCGTACCGGTGGCCTACCGTCCAGGCATCCATGCTGACCTGGCCAAAGCTGTTGATCAGCCGCTGGAGCAGCAGATACCCGCAGGAGACCACCAGCTGCTGGATGGTGCTGGGCAGGCCCGTTTTCAGGCACAGCCGCAGTTCTTTCCGGGTGGGCCGGATTTCCCGCACCTTGAAGCGGAACGCCTCGTAGTTGCGGTACATATACCACACGCTGACCGTCACGCAGACAAACTGGGAGATGACTGTGGCCCAGGCCGCCCCCGCCACGTCCCAGCGGAACACGGCCACGAACAGCAGATCCAAAATTACATTCATCACCGTGGACACCAGCAGGAAATAGAGCACCGCCCGGCTGTCCCCGATGGCCCGCAGGATGGCGGCCACGATGTTATAGAGGAAAGTAAAAATGAAGCCGATGGCATAAATGCGGATATAAACGGTGGCGGCCCGAACCACGGCGGCCTCCTCGATGCCCAAAATGCTCCTTGTAATAAAGCCCGCCGAGGCAAACACCAGCACCGCGCTGGCTAAGCCCAGCACCAGCATCAGGAAAATAGCGGTGGAGGCCGCCCGGCGCATCTCCTCCCGTCTGCGCGCGCCGAACATCTGGGAGACCAGAATTGCGCTGCCGTTGCCCATGCCGTTGGACATGGAGATGAACACGTTGGCCACAATGGCACAGTTGCCCACCGCCGCCAGGCTCCCGGAGGAGCCAAAGTTGCCGATGACGATGCCGTCCACCGTGGCGTAGAGCTGCTGGAGCAGCTGGGCCAGCATGATGGGCAGGGTGAAAAGCAGGATGCTCTTCCACTCCGGGCCCTGTGTCATGTCCCGGTAGTGCTGTTTTTTCTTCGCAGTTTCCATAAATCAACCCTCTTTATCTTGCGCCAAAGGCGTGAAGATTTTTATAAATTCGTTGGAAAACGACCGCTTTTACAATGCTTCCCCTTTTTCGCCTTCCCGTGGCGGGGCCTCTCCCCCGTCCCTGCGCCGCCGCTGGAGGTACTCGTCTATTTTCAGCAGAGAGCAAAACAGCGCGTCGTACTCCTCCGGGCTGAGCAGCTGGACGAACTGCTCGTTAAACCGGGTCAGGGCGGCCAGCACGTCCCCGTACATGGCCCTCCCCCGCTCCGTCAGGTAGATGAGATTGCTCCGGCGGTCCCGCTCGTTCCGCTCCCGCGTGACAAAGCCCTTGGCCTCCAGGGATCTCAGCGCCCTGGTGGTGGCGGATTTATCCACCCGGGCACGGGCGGTCAGCGCCTCCTGGGTGATGCCGTCCTCCCTGGCCAGGGAGAGGTAAAAGGGCTGCTCCCCCGGCGTCAGCTGGAAGGGCTGTAAAATTTTCGCCTGCTCCAGTGTGATGGCGCGGGAGAGGGGCATCAGCGCCCGCCCCAGATTTTTGTTCACAGGTCACACTCCTTGCGTGAAAAGGCCGGCGGAACCCGCCGGCCGTAAAACGGTTGCGTAGTCAACTATCTAAAGGATACACCCGTTTAGTTGATTTGTCAACAGTTTTTTATTGTAAATTTCAGGGTGAGCACCAGCCATATTCCAAAAAAAGATGAATCTTTTTATGGATGAATACCTTTTGTATAATGGGCGGATTCCTGCACAGCTCCAGCCGGGGGGCGGGGACGGAAAAGGGGCGGTTTCGGTGAGAACCGGCGGGGAAAAGGCCGGTTCTTTTGAACCGGCCGGTTTCACATAATTCGCTGGGAAATGAAACCGATTACAAAAAGTTTTACACACCTTCCACAGCCTTTTCCACAGGCAGATGCCCGCCTTTTCTGGGCATTTCCCCGCTTTTTCACCGTCTTTTCCACAGCTTGCGGGGGCCGCCGGCCTTGCGGCGGGGCGGTTCGCATCGTTTACATAATCTTATTTTCCGTCGCGAAGCTCTTTTTCTGACGGAATCCCTGCAAGCCGCAGCGTGAAGCAAATGTGCCAGGCTGGACGGTGAACGCAGATACAGGCCGCGGAAGGGAAAAAACAGCTTCCTTCCTCTTCCCCTCCGGACAAGCTTCGGAGGGGGATTTTTTCAAAAGCGGAACAACTGCGATGAAAAGCGGGGGCGCGGCCAATCTGACCGCGCCCCCGCGCATCCTGTGCTTTTCCAACGGACTTTAGAAGTTGCCTTTAGTCGTCGTCCTCGATCAGCCCGTAGTCGCCGCTGGCGCGCTTGTAGACCACGGCGAAGGCCCCGTCGTTGGTCTCATCCTTGAAGGCGAAGAAGGAGTGACCCAGCAGGTTCATTTGCAGCACGGCCTCCTCGCAGCTCATGGGCTTGATGGGGAAGCGCTTGGTGCGCACGATGGACAGCTCGTCCTCCGGGCTCTCCGGGGCGAAGGAGGAAACGTCCTCTGGGCTGACCGTGCGGGTAAACGCGCCCTGGCGCAGGCGCTTTTCCAGGCGGGACTTGTTTTTGCGCAGCTTGCGCTCGATGAAGGAAACGGCGGCGTCGATGGAGGCGTACATATCCGAGGTGCACTCCGAGGCGCGAATCAGCAGGCTGCCCGCCCGGATGGTGGCCTCCACCCGGTTCAGGTCCTTTTCCACGCTGAACACGATGGACACCTCCGCGTCGGTATTAAAATAGCGGTCCAGCTTGCCGAATTTCTTCTCCGCGTAGGCGTGGACGGCCTTGGGCAGCTCGACCTTTTTGTTTGTAAATGTAAATTTCATAGGGGCCAACTCCTCTCATACTGATTCTTCATAAAAAAACAGTTTTTTATGAAGAATATGGCTGGTTCCCAGCCTGATTTTGAAAGCTGTGCCTTCAAAATCCCGCCTCATGCGATTCTCAGCGCAAAAAACGCATTTGCGCTTTTTCATGAGAATCAGCATCAAATCATTGGGAAATGGAAGGGCTGTTTCCTTCACTATTAGAATACCACATTTGAGCAGGATTGTCACGCTTTTTTTGCGCCCGTTTTAGAAAAGTTTACATTCCGGGGCGATTCGCCGCCCATGCGGGGAAACCCTGCAAAGCGCGGGAGCCGCCCCGAAGGGCGGCTCCCGTTAAACATAGGTTTTACGCTTTTCTGGCGGGGAATCAATGGCGGCGCAGGGGGCCGAGTAAATCTCCGCGGTTGATGTAAGTGGTGTGGAGCAGGTGGTGGGAGCGTTCGCCGTTGGGCTCTCCCAGGTATTCCTCGTAGACCTGCTTGACCTCCGGGTTCTCGTGGGATTTGCGCACGGGCAGGCGCTGATCCTCGGCGTAGATGGCCTCGGCCCGGGCCTTGACCTTGGCCCAGGTGCGGGGGGCGTTGCCGCCGCCGGAAATGCACCCGCCGGGGCAGGCCATAATCTCGATGAAGTCGTAGTTGGCGGTGCCGGCGCGAACCTGATCCATGACAATCTTGGCGTTGGCCAGGGTGTGGGCGATGCACACCCGCACCACCGTGCCGTTCAGGTCTACACTGGCCTCCTTGATGCCCTCGAAGCCGCGCACGGCCTCAAACTCCAACTTCTCCAGGGTCTTGCCTGTGACCACCTCGTAGACGGTGCGCAGGGCGGCCTCCATTACGCCGCCGGTGGCCCCGAAAATCAGGCCGGCGCCGGAGCCAAGGCCGGTGGGGGAGTCGAAGGGGGTCTCCTCCAGCTTTTCAAAGTCAATGCCGGCGGTCTTGATCATGTTGGCCAGCTCCTGCACGGTGATGGACACGTCCACGTCCCGGAAGCCGCTGGCGTTCATCTCCGGCCGCTGCACCTCAAACTTTTTGGCGGTGCAGGGCATAACCGACACGGAGCAGATATTTTCCGGCTCCAGGCCCATCTTCTCCGCGCACCAGGTCTTAATCAGCGGGCCGAACATCTGCTGGGGGGATTTGCAGGTGGACAGGTGGTCGGTCTGGTCGGGATAGTAGGTCTCGCAGTATTTTATCCACGCGGGACAACAGGATGTAATCATGGGCATCACGCCGCCGTTTTGAAGGCGGTTGAGCAGCTCGGTGCCCTCCTCCATGATGGTCAAATCTGCGGCGAAGTCGGCGTCCAGCACCCTGGCGAAGCCCAGGCGCTTCAGGGCGGTGACGATGCGCCCGGTGGACACGGTGCCGGGGGCCTCCCCCAGGCACTCGGCCAGGTTGACCCGGACGGAGGGGGCAATCTGTACCACCAAATCCTTGCCCTGGTCGTAGGCCTCGTACAGCCGCCAGGTGTCGTCCTGGATGGTGATGGCCCCGGTGGGGCAGACCTGGTAGCACTGGCCGCAGTTGACGCAGGCGGTGTCCGCCAGGGCCTGGCCGTAGGCGGGCAGGATGTTGGTGCGGTAGCCCCGGTTCTCCTTGGCGATGATGTCCAGCCCCTGGATCTGGGAGCAGGCGGCGATGCACCGCCCGCACAGCACGCACTTGGCCGCGTCCCGCACGATGGAGGGGGAACTGCTGTCCACGGGCAGCTGGCGGGGGTCGTGGAGGTAGCTGTGCTCATCGTGGTGTACCCCCATCTGGGCGGCGATGGCCCGCAGCTCGCAGGTCTCGTTGCGCTGGCAGGACAGGCAGTCCTGGGGGTGCCGGGCGAAGATCAGGCCCAGGATGATCCGGCGGTAGCGGATGACCCGGGGGGAGGAGGTTTTCACCACCATGCCCTGGGCCACGGGGGTGGAGCAGGCGGTTTGCAGGTTGCGCCCGCCGTTGACCTCCACCACGCAGATGCGGCAGGAGGCTTTGACCGCCTGATCCTCGTGGAAGCACAGGGTAGGAATTTTGATATTGACCGTTTTGGCCGCTTCTAAAATGGTGGTCCCTTCAGGGACGGAGACCGGGCAGCCGTCAATGACTAAATCAATCATCATACTGGACACCTCCGTAAGCGCTGCAAACTGGGCAGTAGTCGCCATCGATATGGGAGAGGAACGCGCTGTGGAAATTGCGCAGGCAGCTGAGCACGGGCACGGTGGTGGACGCGCCCAGGCCGCACAGGGAGGTGCAGCTCATGGTGTCGCACAAATCCTCCATGGTGCGCAGATGCCGGATGCTGCCCTGGCCCCGGCGCACCTCTCCCACCAGGCGGTACAGCTGTACGCCGCCCTCCCGGCAGGGGGTACACTTGCCGCAGGACTCTTCCCGGAAGAAGTCCAGGTCGTTGTGGAGGATGTCCACGATGCAGTTCTGGTCGCTGTAGACCATGATGGTGCCGCAGGCCAGGCGGCCGCCGGAGGCGGAAACCGCGTCGATGTCCAGGCTCATGTCCACCTGGTCGGCGTTGATAATGGCGCCGGAAGCGCCGCCGGTCTGCACGGCCAGCAGCCCCCGGCCGTCGGCTACGCCGCCGCAGAAGTCGAACAGAAGCTCCTTCAGGTTGATGCCCATCTCAAACTCGAACACCCCCCGGAGGCTGATGTTACCGGACACGGTGAACAGCTTGGTGCCCGAGCTGCCCGGCACGCCCAGCCTGGCAAACCACTCCGCCCCGTTGCGGAAAATGGGGGCCAGATTGCACAGGGTTTCCACGTTGTTGAGCAGGGTGGGCTTGCCGAACAGGCCCTGGACGGCGGGATAGGGGGGGCGGAACCGGGGCTCGCCCCGCTTGCCCTCCAGGGACTCGAACAGGGCGGTCTCCTCGCCGCAAACGTAAGCGCCGTTGCCCAGGCGCAGCTGGATGTCAAAGTCAAAGCCGCTGCCCAGGATATTCTTCCCCAGGCAGTTGTGATCCCGGCAGCTCTGGAGGGCGGAGAGGATGTCGGTGCGCATATAGGCGTATTCCGCCCGGAGATAGATGTACCCGTAGTGGCTGCCGATGGCCTTGCCGGCGATGGCCATGCCCTCGAACAGGGCGCAGGGGTCCACTGTCAGCAGCACCCGATCCTTGTTGGTGCCCGGCTCGCCCTCGTCGGCGTTGCACACCACATAGCGCACGGTTTCCTCGCCGCCGCAGCAGAATTGAAACTTCCGCCAGGTGGGGAAGCCCGCGCCGCCCCGGCCCCGCAGACCGGAAATTTTCACTTGCTCGATGATCTCCTCGCCGCTCATGCCCAGGGCTTTTTTCAGGCCCTCAAACCCGCCGCCGGAGATGTAAGCCCCGGCATCCAGTGGGTTGTAGGCACCCTCCTCGTAGCTCTTTCGGTTGCGCAGCAGAACCAGTTCCTCTTTCATTCTTCCACGTCCTCCCGAATATAGTTTTTGATGATGGCGCGCACGCTGTCGGGGGTCAGGTTGCCGTAGACCTTCCGATTAATCATCATGGCGGGGGCGGCGTCGCACAGCCCCAGGCAGGGGCACAGCTCCAGGGTGAAGCGGCCGTCCTCCGTGGTCTCGCCGGGCTTCAGGTTCAGCTGGTCTTCCACCGCCCGGATGACCTCCGCCGCGCCGTTGACGTGGCAGGAAATGCTCTTGCACATCCGGATGGTGTACTTGCCGTGGGGTTTGGTGGACAGCATGGCATAGAAGGTGATGAAATTGTAAACCTCGGTCAGGCTCAAATCCATCTCCCGGGCGATGACGGACGCCACGTCGTGGGACAGGACGGGGACAAGCTGGCCGACCTCCGTGGCCACCTGGCCCAGGCGGTCAGGCTGCCCCTTAAAAGGGGCGGCGATTTTGGCCACCTCGACCAGCAGGGAAGTCGGCGTTTGGGATCTCAGCGGGGTTCCAGCCATAAAAAAACCTCCTTCTTAATGGGGAATGCCGCTGAAAACCGTCGAAAGAACCGGCCTGACAATCCTTTGGCCGGGGTGACAGCGGCGATTCCACCCCCGGAGCTTCCCGGGCGGGCCGAAACGCGCGCGGGCCCGTCTGAGCGTTCTGGGGGATTTTGGGGTGCGGAAAAACCTGATTCAAATGGGAGTTGCTCCTGGGGCGGGAGTCGCTGCGGCAAATCAATCAGGCCGTTCGTAAGAGTATTATAATCTTTTCAATTAGGCCTTGTCAAGAAATCGTTATTTTCTTCACAATATCGGGAGCGCGCATATTCTCCCGCATTGAAGCGGGCCGCGGCGTCTTGCGGCGCTCCTGATCCTGCACTTTTGCCCGGAGCATGGCCTTATCGGGTATCGCCCCCTGCATTTGCGCGAAAAGTAAAACTCCCCCTGGGGCGCGGTCGCGCCCCAGGGGGATGGAGGGGTTTTTTGAGTTGCAAATCAGCCGGTGGTCTTCTCGTCGAAGGACTCCACAATCTTGTCGAAGTGGTGCTCGAACTTTTGCAGCTGCACGCCGTACATCTCGCACAGCACATGAACCCGCTCGTTGTCCTGCAAAGACTGTTTCCAGGGACGGATGGCAATCTCGTGCTGCAGACGGCGCACAGAGCGGCTGGTCTTCATGATGTTGCGGGCCAGCTCGTTGGCGCGGGCCATCAGCTGGTCGTGGGGCAGCAGCTCGTTGACCAGGCCCCAGTCCAGGGCGGTCTTGGCATCCACCTGGGGCTCGGTGAACATAAAGTAGTTGGAGCGCTTCACGCCCAGGCAGGTGCGCATGGCGAAGGACATACCGTCGCCGGCCACGATGTCCTTGGTGAAGTGGGCGTCGGAGAAGACGTACTCGCTGTCGCAAAGGGTGATGTCGCTCATCAGGGCGAACTCATAGTGCATCCCCTGGCCGTTGATGACGGCGATGGTGGGAATCTCGATGTCATTGATGAAATTCTCCACGAAATTCATGGTATCGGGGATGTTGACGTTGAACTTGGCGTCCACGTCGGTGCCCTGCTCGATTTCGTCGAAGGAGGTGGGGTCGCTCTCATGAACCAGCCAGTAGGGGTCGGTGCAGGTCAGAATCAGAACCTCGTTTTTCTTGTCGTGGCCGATGGCGGTCCACAGTTCGCCGTAGGCGTGCTGGGTCTGGTAGCTCCACATGACGGGGCCGCCCTTCCAGGTCAGCCGGCAGGTCAGAATGCCGTCGGGCGTGCGCTCCAGCACGGCAAAATCCTTGAACCGCTCGCTGTACTCCTCTAAAGTTTCCACATGAACCCAGGGTTGAATGGACATAATGGATTCCTCCTCGTTAATTTTCTTAGGCACAATGCCTGATAGCGGTTACTAGGATACCACACCGGGGGGCAAAATTTCAAGGAGAAAACTTTTGGATTAAGGGGGGCAGGCTTTTGAAAATGGGTGTCACCCATTTGATTTCCTTATGGCATCTTCCAAAATCAAGGCAGCGAAAAGGCAGCTGCCCAGCGTCAGCGCGGCGTCGGAGGCGAAGCGCCCCACATAGCGCCGGGTTTCCAGCAGGGGCTCCGGCGAGGCCGAGACCCAGACGGCGGTGATGACGGCGGCGCACAGCAGCAGCCCCGCCAGAAAAAGCCCTTTCCGCAGGAGAAACAGGGGCCAGTCGTGGATGTACACCGGGGATTCCTCCTTTCCATGAACAGGAGGATACCACTCCGGCGGGAAAAAAGCAACCGGGAAAAGCAGGGAATTTCCCTGTTTCGACCAGAAGCGGGGATGGGACGTGCTATAATGGCCAAAACAGGGGCGGCGGCAAGCCGCCGGAAACGGGAGGTTGGACATGAGAGAGATTTCGGTTGACCGCCGGGAGGCGGTGGATGAGCAGGGGCGCAGGCATACATACGAGTATATTCTGCTGGTGGGCCGGGTGCCCATTTCGGCGCAGATTGTCTGCGAGAGCTACGGCGCGTGTATCCGGGACGGGGAGGGCAGATGTGCCCAGGTTCCAGACATCACCCTAATCGCCGGGCGCATCCAGGCCCTTCTGGATTTGCTGGCGCGCAACATTGTCACCCCCTGCACTTTACTGGACGTGGTGGAGGACTGGCTATGATATTTAGGGAAGCACTGATTAAATGCGCCTGCGGCGGCTGGCGGAACTTTTCCGCCAGACACCGCAGTCCGCTCTGTGCGGCATTGCGTTTACTCTGAAAATTGAACAAATTTTTGCAGCTTTACAATAAATCGTTGACAAATGTACAAATTTGCCGTGAGGTACGGAAACACGAAGAATCCAACAAAAAACACTTGCCCTTTCTGAAAAACCATTGTATAATAACAAACGGCCTTTTGCCGGTGTGTTGGAATTGGTAGACGAGGTGGACTCAAAATCCATTGTTGGCGACAACGTGCGGGTTCGAGTCCCGCCACCGGCACCAAGAAGCGCCTGAGATCTCAGTGATTTCAGGCGCTTCTTTCAAGTGTTTCCCCTTATGGCTGCACCGCACAAAGCGGACTGCGGCGCCTTGCGGCAAATTTCCGTGGAAAACCAGTAAATCATATTGACATCTTGCCACAATGAAGGTATAATATAAATATACCACAATATAAACGGAGGCGGCATAATGTCTAAAGTATCTACCAGCATCTCGATTGATTCCGAAGTGAAGGCCAAAGCCCAGGAACTCTTTGCCGATTTCGGCATGGATTTATCTACGGCAATTAACGTCTTCCTTAGACAAGCTGTTCGTGAAAACGCAATTCCGTTTTCGATTCAGAGGGAAAACCCGAATGCCGACACAATCGCCGCAATCAAGGAACGCGACGAGATGGTACGAAACCCGGAAAAGTACAAGCGCTATTCCTCTTTTGCAGATTTTATGAAGGAGGAAGAAGCGAATGTATGAGGTCGTGCCATCTACTCGCTTCCGGAAAGACTACAGACTCGCAGTTAAGAGAGGCTACAACATGAAACTCCTGGAGACGGTGATTGACCAACTCGCATCTGGTAAACAACTCGATGCAAAACACAGGGACCACGTTTTTATGACGGAGTTCGAGAATGTCACATCACGTCAGATTGGCTGTTACTCTACGATATAAACGGGTCGGAACTTTCGCTTCTCCTGCTTAGAACAGGCACACACAGCGACATATTTTAACAGACGCTTCAAAAGTTCAGATTGAAATGTCCCATTTTAATCTGAAGAGCGTATGAGAGCGATTTTCAATTATACGCCCGCAGGCGCGGGAAGGGAGCGACATAGATGTTTTCCAACCGGGACTTGCGCCGGATGCTTATCCCCCTGATTGCGGAGCAGATGCTGACCTCGCTGATGGGAACGGTGGACACCATGATGGTATCCCAGGTGGGCTCCGAGGCGGTGTCCGGCGTCTCCCTGGTGGACACCATCAACAAGCTGATGCTGTTTTTGTTCACCGCCCTGGCCACCGGGGGCGCCATCGTCTGCGCCCAGTACCTGGGCAGACGGGACAAGACCCACTCGAACCAGGCCGGCCGCCAGGTGATGCTGACCGCCTTTTTCTTCGGCCTGGGGGTGATGGCCCTGTGCCTAATTGGCCGGAAGTGGATGCTCCACCTGATTTTCGGCCAGGTGGAGCAGGCTGTTATGACCGCCGCCGAGCAGTATTTCCTGGTCACCGCCTTCTCCTACCCCTTTATCGCCCTGTTCAACGCCAGCTCCGCCCTCTACCGGGCCACGGGGAACACCCGGCTTCCCATGGTGGTGTCGGTCTGCTCCAACCTGCTGAACGTGGCGGGGAACGCCCTGCTGCTGTTTGTGGTCAAAATGGGGGTATCCGGGGCCGCTTTGTCCACCGTCGTTTCCTTCGCTCTGGCCAGCGTGGTCATGCTGTGCTTCCAGCGCAGGCCAAACCAGCTGATTGAAATCGGCCGGCTGACCAGCCTGCGTCCGGACTGGCGGATGATGGTGCTGGTGCTGCGCATCGGCCTGCCCACCGGCATTGAAAACGCCATGTTTCAATTCGGTAAAATCATGGTGCAGAGCACCGTGTCCACCCTGGGCACTACCGCCATCGCCGCCAACGCCATCGTCACCGTGCTGGAGTACATGAGCTCCATGCCCTCCACCGCCATTGGCACAGGGCTGATGACGGTGGCCGGACAGTGCATCGGCGCGGGGCGGCTGGACGAGGCCAGGGCCAACACCAAAAAACTGACCCTGTGGGGCGCCCTGGCCCTGCTGGCCGCCGATTTAATTATCCTGGCCCTGACCGTCCCGGTGACCCGCCTGGCCGGGCTGGACGCCGAGGCCGCCGCAATGGCCTTCCACGTCATGCTGGTCATCAGCATTGTAAAGCCCTTCCTGTGGCCCCTGTCCTTCCTGCCCCTCAACGGGATGCGGGCCGCCGGGGATGTAAAATTCGGGATGATCGTCTCCACCGCCTCCATGTGGATTTTCCGGGTGGGCCTGACCTATGTGCTGTGCCGGGTGCGGGGCGTGGGACTGGTGGGCATCTGGTGCGGCTACTTTGCCGACTGGTTCGTCCGCTCTATCGTGTTCAGCCTGCGGTATATCAGCGGAAGGTGGACCCGGCATCAGGTCATCGAGCCGGAGTAAGGGAAGGACTGATTAAATCGGCAAGAGCGGATGGCGAGAAATTTTGCGACAAAAGAAGGCGCTGAAGCGCTGGCCGAATGGCCAATTCCTCTTTAGCGCAAATGCAGGGGGCGATGG
>JAJPXI010000143.1 GCA_021205585.1 Oscillospiraceae bacterium | reverse complement strand
TGGCGGAAAAGTTCCGCCAGCCGCCGCAGGCGCATTTAATCAGTGCTTCCTTAGATTTATTTTGATTATTTCTGACTCTGTTTGCATTTTTATCGGTTTTATTGCTTTCCCAGCCTCCTTCTGGTATGATATAAACCTATCAACGCAGTAGGAATAAGGGAGTTATGCCATGAAGCTGAACACATCGCTGCTGCACTTCTCCGACGCTGTCGATTCCACCACCGGATCTCCCCTGCCCCCGGTGGCCCAGGTCTCGGCCTTTGCTCAGGAGAGTGCGGAACAAATGGAGCAGGTTTTTGCCGCTCGCGCCCCCGGCTTTGCCTACACAAGGCTGGCCAACCCCACCCTGAGCACATTTGAACGGCGAATGGCACAGCTGGAGGGGGGCGCAGGCGCGGTGGCCTGCGCATCGGGGATGGCAGCGGTGTCCATGGCGCTGCTGAATATTCTGCGTGCCGGGGATGAGTTCATTGCCGCCAGTCAGTTGTATGGTGGGACCCTGTCCCTGTTTCACGACCTGGAGCATCTGGGCATCCGTGCCCGTCTCGCCTCCTCCAGCAGCTGCGGCGATATCGAGCCGCTAATCAATGAAAAAACCCGTCTGATTTTTGTGGAAGCCATTAGCAACCCCGGCCTGGAGGTAACGGACATCGAGACCCTGGCCCAACTGGCCCACAGCCGGGGTCTGCCCCTGCTGGTGGACAGCACCACCGCCACGCCGGTTTTGCTGCGCCCCCTCCAATTGGGAGCTAACGTGGTGATTCACTCCTCCTCCAAGTACATCAACGGCAGCGGCAGCGCCATCAGCGGCGTGATTGTGGACGGGGGGCGCTTCCCCTGGGACGCGGGCCGATGGCCCGCTCTGGAGCCCTATATGAAAATTCCCAAATTGGCCTATATCCAGCGTCTGCGGCAGGATCTGTGGCAGAATTTCGGCCCCTGTTTGGCCCCCCAAAACGCCTTTTTGAATGTACTCGGTCTGGAGACGTTGGGACTGCGCGTGGAGCGTGCCTGTAAAAACGCTCTGGCTTTGGCTCAGGCATTGGAAAAACTTCCTGGCATGTACGCTGTGAACTACCCGGGCCTGGAGAGCAGCTCCTCCTTCGATCTGACCCGCCGCCAGATGGCCGGGGGGATGGGCGGGGCACTGCTGACCTTTCGGACGGGCAGTCGGGAGCGGGCCTTTGCCCTGCTGAACCAGCTGCGCTGCGCCTACATCATCAGCAATGTTGGCGATGTGCGCACCCTGGCCATTCACCCGGCGTCCAGCATCTTTCACCACTCTTCGCCCCAGGAGCAGCAGGCCGCCGGAGTGTTTGAGGACCTGATCCGGGTCAGCGTGGGCATTGAGGACGCGGAGGACCTCATTGAGGACTTTACCCAGGCGGCGCAGGCCGCACGACCTATTTCTTAAAAACAGGAGGCGTAAATCAGATGGCAGTCGATTACGCGGCGCTGAAAGCCGGAGGCTTTATGCGCCAGAAGCAAAAGGATACCTTTTCCCTGCGCCTGCGTGTGGTGGGCGGCACCGTGACCACGGAGCAGCTGGCCGCCATTCAGGCGGTGGCCGACCGCTTTGGTCAGGGTTATATCCACCTAACGTCCCGCCAGGGAGTGGAGATCCCCTTCATTCGGTTGAACGACATCGACGCGGTGAAGGCCGCTTTGGCGGAAGGAGGCGTGTCCCCCGGGGTGTGCGGTCCCAGGGTGCGCACGGTCACTGCCTGCCAGGGGGGGCGGTGCTGCCCCAGCGGGTGCATCGACGCGCTGCAGGTGGCCCAGAACCTGGACGAGCGCTATTTCGGGCGGCAGTTGCCCCACAAGTTCAAATTCGGTGTGACCGGCTGCCAGAACAACTGCCTGAAGGCGGAGGAAAACGATTTCGGCGTCAAGGGCGCTCTGGCGGTATCCTGGAAGGAGGAGCCGTGCATTCTCTGCGGCGTGTGTGAAAAAGCGTGCCGATCCGGGGCTATTTCCATTGAGGACGGGCGCATCCAGGTGGACGAGTCCAAGTGCAATTACTGCGGCCGATGCGCCCAGTCCTGCCCCACTGACGCATGGGAAACCGAGAGTGCCTTTCTAGTGTCCTTCGGCGGCTCCTTTGGAAACACCGTGGCCCCCGGCCGACAGCTGCTGCCCCTGATCCGGGACAGTGAGACCCTTTATCGGGTGGCCGACGCGGCGGTGGAGTTTTTTGCAGAGAACGCCCAGCCGGGAGAGCGGCTGTTCAAAACCCTTGATCGGGTCGGTTGGGACAAACTAAAAGAAAAGGTGGAGGCGGCGTACAATGGCTGAGTATGAGATCCGGGACACGGTGGACATCACCGACGTGGTCTGTCCCGTCACATTTGTCAAAGCAAAGGTGGCACTGGAGGAGCTGGAGGCTGGGGATATTCTGTCCATCCACCTGAACGGCGGAGAGCCGGTTCAGAATGTTCCCCGCAGCCTGAAAGAGGAGGGCCACAAGGTGCTGAAGCTCCTGGAGCGGGAGGACGGCACCTATGATTTGCTGGTGCGGAAGGGAGAAGACTGAACATGGCGGAGCAGCTGAATCAGGAAAATTTTCAGTCCTTTCTGGATGCAGCGCAGCTGCCCGTCCTGGCGGACTTCTACCGGGACGGATGCATCCCCTGTCGCCGCATCGCCCCTGTGTTGACCCGGCTGGAGGAGGAGTATGGGGAGCGTCTGCTCTTTGTCCGGGTGAACTGCGCCGCCAACCCGGAACTGGCCAGGCGATACACCGTCGAGGCAGCCCCCACCCTGATTTTATTCCGACAGGGAGCCGAGGCGGGACGCTGCCGGGGCAGCGTGGACAGGGCGGCCCTGTTGGATCTGATCGAATCGCATCTGTAATTTCAAAATTAAAGGAGAATGAATGATGAATCTTACCATTGCCGGAGCTGTCAAGGAGTACCCGGAGGGTACTACGGTGGAGCAGCTCATTGAGGCGGAGCAGGTGGAAATGCCACTGTATGTCACGGTGATCGTCAATGACGATTTTATTAAAACCGAGGAGCGCACCACCCATGTCCTTCAGGATGGGGATACGGTAGAGTTTCTTTACTTTATGGGGGGCGGCTGCTGATGGCCTTTACCAATGAACAGTTAGAGAGGTACTCCCGTCACATTATTTTGAAGGAAATCGGGGTTAAGGGGCAGAAAAAGCTGCTGGAGGGCAAAGTGTTAATCATCGGCGCGGGCGGACTTGGGGCCCCTGCAGCCCTTTATTTGGCCGCCGCCGGTGTGGGTACCATCGGCATTGCCGACGCCGATGTGGTGGACCTGTCCAATCTCCAGCGCCAGGTGATTCACACCACCAACGACTTGGGCAAGCCCAAGGTCAAATCCGCCCAAGAGACCATGCAGGCTATCAATCCTGATGTGAAGGTGATCCCATACCATGAGTTTATCGCCTCGGACAACATTCGGGACATCATCCGGGATTACGATTTTGTCCTGGACGGCACCGATAATTTCCCCGCCAAGTTCCTGATTAACGACGCCTGTGTCATGGAGAAAAAGCCCTTCTGCCACGCGGGCATCATCCGCTTTCAGGGTCAGCTGATGACCTATGTTCCCGGTGCCGGCCCCTGCTACCGTTGCATATTCCGGCAGCCGCCCCCCAAGGATGCAGTGCCAACCTGCAAACAGGCTGGGGTCATTGGAGCCATGGCCGGGGTTATCGGCTGCCTGCAGGCTATGGAGGCCGTGAAGTATCTCACCGGAGCGGGAGAGCTGTTGACCGGCAGTCTGTTGACCTACGATGGGCTGAAAATGGAATTTCGTAAGGTGCGTATTCCGAACGCCTCTAAAACCTGCCCGGTCTGTGGAGAGCATCCCACCATTACGGAGTTGGTCGACTATGAGCAGACGGAATGCGAGGGCGCTCTATGATCCGCCTGTCCAGCACGGCCTACCGCCAGATTGTAGACCATGCCCTGGCCGGCCTTCCAAACGAGGCATGCGGTCTGCTGGCCGGAACTGAGTCCGACGGTGTGCGGGATGTCAGGAAAGTGTTCTGCCTGACCAACATCGACCACTCCAACGAGCATTTTTCCATGGATCCCAGGGAGCAGCTGGCCGCTCTGCGCCAGGCCCGTGAGGAAGGACTGACCCTGTTGGGTAATTGGCACTCCCACCCTGAAAGCCCCTCCCGTCCATCCGAGGAGGACATCCGCCTGGCCTACGACAGCACTGCCAGCTACCTGATCCTCTCCCTTCAATCCCGCCAGGCTCCAAACCTGAACGCCTTTCGCATTCAGGGTGGGGCTTATGCCTGGGATATCTTAGAGTTGTACGACCCGGAGCCCTGACGCCCCGCTTTTGCCCGGGCAACAGATTCCAGCATGGATTGAGGCGGTAAAGGAGCGAATACCCGTTACACCATATGGGAAAAAGGAGGCCCCGGCGACTGTTTTTGCCGCCGGGGCCTCCCTTTTGTCCGAAGGTTCATCCCCGCCGCCGCGGAGCGGGCCACCGGCGTTTATGCGCCGCCGGCAGGGAGGGTAATATAGGACCGCAGCCCGTTGAAAACCAAATTTTGCATCATCCCGCTGACCTCTTCAGCGGGAAAATTTTTGCCCTGTTCATTCCAGTGCTGCAAAAGACCGAAGATGGCGGAGTTGACAAAGCAGATTAGATAATCTAAATTCGGCAGATCCTTTGGGGCGGAGAAATATTCCTCCACATAAGGGAGCAATTCCGCCTTGACCTTTGCAAAAAAGCCGGAATCACCATTTGGCCCCATCAGCAGATAGATTTTCTCGTTCATGGCTGCAAATACGATTTGAAACAGATCGCCGGGGGATCGGTTCTCCAACGAGGCCTGAAGAATCTCCTGCTTGACCTGCTCCAGCAGAGAGGATTCGATGTAGGCCAACAGGTCATCGATATCCAAAAAATACTCATAGAACGTACTGCGGTTGTATCCGGCCCGCCGCGTCAGCTCGCTGACGGCGATTTTGGCGATGGGCTTTTCCCTGACCAGCGACCAAAAGGCATCTACAAAGCGCTGGCGGGTTTTTTCTGTGATCTCCGGCTGCTTGTTCATCCCGCTTCCCCTTTCGCAAATCATCCGACAGATGAAAAAAGATTGATGGTTGATGTTTCGATTCCCCATGCGTATAATGATTATACAACAAGTTGTTGGATTATGTCAAGGAGGAATGTTGGATGCCGGTTATTTCAGCAAATCATCTGACAAAGGATTATGGCCATGGCCGGGGCGTGTTTGATGTGAACATCCAAATTGAAAAGGGCGAGTGTTACGGCTTTCTGGGCCCAAACGGCGCCGGGAAGACCACGACCATCCGCCACCTGATGGGATTTTCAAAGCCGCAGAAGGGCAGCACGGCCATTTTGGAACAGGACAGCTGGAGGCACAGCGCCCAGTTGCAAAACACCGTTGGATACCTGCCGGGAGAGGTCGCCTTGCCCGCCGGCCTGTCCGGAACGGCCTTTCTGCACATGATGGAGCAGATGCGGGGGATTCAAAACAGAGACTATCTGCAAATGCTGCTGGATCGCTTTGAGCTGGACGCGAATGTCAGCATCAAACGGATGAGCCTGGGGGTGAAGCGCAAGCTGGCTGTGGTCACAGCCTTTATGCACGACCCGGACATTCTCATTCTGGATGAACCCACCTCTGGACTGGACCCGGTGATGCAGGAAACCTTTATCGACTATGTCCGGGAGGAAAAGCAGCGGGGGAGGACGATTTTCCTCTCCTCTCACGTCTTCCATGAAGTGGATGCCGTCTGTGACCGCATTGCCATCATTCGGGATGGGAAAATCGTGTCGGAGTTCCGGTCAGAAGAAATGAAACAGAAACATGACCGCATTTACCGCGTCTCCTTTTCGGATCAGGAATCCTATGCGGCGTTTGTCGAAAAGCCATTTACGTTTACCTCCAAGAACGAAAAGAAGCTGCGTGCACGGGTGCAGACTCCGGCAGACCGGGTCGGGGAGCTGATTGCAAACCTGAAGGGGTTTCACATTGAGGACTTTGTAGAAATTCCCTTCACACTGGAGGATTACTTTATGAGCTTCTACGATACCGGTCATCATTTTGAGGGGGTGAAGTGAAGGCATGAGCAATACAGTCATTTCTGCGCAGCATCTGACGAAGGATTACGGCCATGGCCGGGGCGTTTTTGACCTTTCTCTGGACATTCAGGAGGGCGAGGTGTTCGGCTATCTGGGCACCAACGGCTCCGGGAAAACGACCACCATCCGGCACATGATGGGCTTTTTGAAGGCCGACAGCGGTTCGGTTTTGGTGAACGGGTTAAATCCGTGGACAAATGCGCCCGATGTGATGAAAAACGTCAGCTATATTCCCGGTGAGATCGCGTTTCCGGATTTGAAAACCGGGACGGATTTCTTCAAGGTGCAGGCGCAGTTTTTGGGCGTGAAAGACTATTCCTATATGAACCATCTGATCGACCTGCTGGGTCTCGACCCTTCCGCCAGCCTGAAACGAATGAGCAAGGGCATGAAGCAGAAAACCGCCATTGTGGCGGCGCTGATGGGCAATCGGGATGTCCTCATCCTGGATGAGCCCACCACGGGCCTGGACCCGCTGATGCGGGAGACCTTTCTGGAGCTGATTCGGGAGGAGAAGAGCAAGGGACGGACCGTTTTCATGTCCAGCCATATCTTTGAGGAAATCGAAGATGTGTGCGACCGGGTGGCGATTATTCATAACGGCAGGATACAGAGCGTTGTCAACCTGTCCGAGTTCCGGCACGGTTCCGTGCGGACATTCCATGTGGAATTTGCAGAGGAAGCGGCCGCAAGGCTCTTCTGTCAGCGGCTGCCAGACAGCAGCCGAACCGGCGCGCAGGTGCAGTTTCATGCTGTGGCGAAGGATGTAGACGCAGCATTTCAGGCCATGGCCGGATTACAGGTGCGTTCCCTGTCCGAGAGCCATCCTGACCTGGAGGAGTATTTTATGAAAACGCTGCAAAACAATACCGTGAAGGAGGGCCAATAACCAAAATGAAAACAACAAAATTTTTTTCCTGGCCGCTGATGAAGCAGAGCATCAGCGCCAACAAGGTGCTGGCAATCGCCTGTACTGTTGTACTCTGCCTGATAACGTTGGTCACCACATATGCAGGGCATCTGATCGGAGCAGTCTCAGGTTCAGATGATTATACGGATGCACAGGCTGACTTTTACAGCTATCTGTATGTACTGGCCTCCTATAATGAAATGGCCGGAACAGAACTGAGCTATGAGGACTTTTCTCAGACAGACGATTTGACGCAGTACGACATGGTGTTTGAGATGATGTCCCAGCAGTCGGATGACCTGGATTTAAGCAGTGAGGGCTTTGCGCAGGCAGCGGATACGCTGTCCCAGTCAGAGGTTGCATTGGATATCTACATTGCCAACTTTGAGTATGTTTACGCCCTGGGATCCGTGCAGGGCTGCTTCTCCGGGGAAGATCTGGATGTGGAAGTCTTAATGACCAATATGCTGGAAATGATGGGATTGTCCTCCGATATGGTGGAATCTATGAGCGAGATGGATTCCTCAGCTATGCTGAATCAGATGTATTTTACCATCATGAGCCTGCTGCCCATTCTGCTGTTCATTATCTTTGCCGGCAATGCCCTGATCGTTGATCAGGTGGATAAAGGTTCCATGGCCTATATCCTGTCCACGCCTACCAAGCGCAGTGCAGTCACCATCACGCAGGCTATTTATCTAATCGTGACCCCCCTTATCATGGTCGGTTTCGCTTTCCTGACAAGGCTGATTGCCTGTGCTGCCATTATTGGAGAGGTGGAAGCGGCAAAGTATGCGGCGTTGTACGGCGGCCTGTATATCCTGACGGAAGCCATGGCCGGTATTTGCTACCTGGCGAGCAGCATCTTCAACCTGAGCAAATACGCTCTGGGCCTGGGCGGCGGCTTAAATATCTGGTTTTTCCTGTGCTCCCTGCTGGGAATGTTCGGCTCGGAGGATATGGTGAATATGGGAATGGGCGTAGAGGAGCTTGGAATATTCAACAACCTGACGATTACCGGTTTGTTCGACATCAACTCTCTGGGCACCGTCGGCTCCGGAGCCGTCGATTACGCTTTCATTCCCAAGCTGGTCGCCTTGGCGGTGATTGCGGTGGCCTGTTATGTGGTGGGGGCCATTCGCTTCCAGAAAAAAGACCTGCCGCTGTAAAGGAACACCCCGCTGGGCAATGGGGATATGCAGCAGGGGAAATGGAGGGGCGCTATGCCGGTTCGGATTTTGAAAGCCTGGTTGAAATGGCGAAAGGACTGGGATTCTCTGTGCAAACGCTGCGGGAAATGCTGTTATAGCCGCTCTGTAGGAGCCGGTGGAGCGGTCATCATTCATTACAACGCCCCATGCGAAAATCTGGACACACAGACCCACCTGTGCAGAATTTATAAAAACCGGTTCCGCCAGTGCAGCCATTGCGGAAAGGTGAGCGTGTGGACGGCGCTGTTTCACCCCACCCTGCCGGAGGACTGCGCCTATGCCCAGACATTTCGGCTTTGGAAAACGGGGAATCGAAGATGAACCTCTAAGGAAGCACTGATTAAATGCGCCTGCGGCGGCTGGCGGAACTTTTCCGTCAAAAGTGCGTTGAAGCACTGTGTGAATGGCCAATTCCTCCTTAGGCAACACCGCACAGAGCGGACTAATGTGCCAGGTTAAATTTGGAAAGAACTTCGGCTGCGAAGCTCCGGGCCTGGACGGGGCGGAATCGACGGGATTTTACAAGGTTCTGCCCTTTCTCCGCGCAGCTTCCCCCGTTGTCGAACACTGTCGAACTTTTTTCTGCGATTTCTGGCAAAAAAAGATTGAATTTGTATCCAAACTGTGGTATTTTATAGCCAAACCGTCGGGCAGGTGAGAAACTTGCCGCCCGTCTTAGGACTTTTGGAAGGAGCGACTTAAATTGGAATTAAAAAGACGGATTATCCTGGCGGACACCGGAGAGGAATTTCGGCGTCTGCTCGCCCAGATTGCCGAGGAAGAGGCGTTTATCCCGGTGGCGGAAACGGCCAGCGGACAGGAACTGGTGCAGCTGACTCAACAGGTTCAGCCAGACGCCATCGTTATGGATCTTGTACTCAACGGCATGGACGGGCTGGATGCCATCCAAGCTATCCGGGAGTTGGAAGGACTTGAGCGCCAGCCAAAAATCCTGGTGCTGTCCGCCTATCTCCATGGGGCCATGGCGGCGAAGGCGGCGGAGCAGGGGGCAGACTATATGCTCAACAAGCCCTGTGAGCCGGAAACCCTGTTCGAGCGTCTGCGGCTGCTGCTGGAGCACGGCGTGGGCCGGGACAAGCAGGCCGAGGCGATCCACAGCCTGGAGCGGCAGGTGACGGCCATCCTCCATGAAATCGGCGTGCCCGCTCACATCAAGGGCTATCAGTATCTGCGGGAGGCCATTTTGTATACCGTGCAAGACATGGATGTAATCAATGCCGTCACCAAAATCCTCTACCCCACGGTGGCCAAAAGCTTCGGCACAACCGCTTCCCGGGTGGAGCGGGCCATCCGCCACGCCATCGAGGTGGCCTGGGATCGGGGGGATTTGGAGACGCTGCAAAATTACTTCGGCTACACCGTCTCCAATGCCAAGGGCAAGCCCACCAACAGCGAGTTTATTGCCATGATCGCTGACCGGATGATTTTGGAGTACGGAAAGACCGGGACGCGATAATCTAAGGAAGCACTGATTCAATCGGCAAGAGCGGCAAGAGCGAATTGCGAGTCAAATTTCCGTCAGAACAAGGCGCAAAAGTGCAGGCATACACAAAGTATGCCTGCGCTTTTGCGCTTTTTCCTGAACCAAAGCCAAAATCTTCTGCCATCCGCTCTTGCCGATTTAATCAGTCCTTCCCTAATACTGATTCTTCGCAAAAAGAGGTTATCTTCTCCAAATGGAACCGGCGAAAATTGTGCAAAACGAACGTCGCCTCGATTTTGGTGGGTTCACCAGGGAATGGTGTACCAGGTGTGGACGGCGGACAGGTCGGCGAACAGGATGTGGTTCGGGGGCAGGAAGGTAAAGAGCAGGAGGGCCCCGCCCAAGGCGGTGGTCAAAACCGCCAGGCCGGTCTGATGGGAGCAGACGCGCCCCAGCCGCCCCGGCAGCCAGAAGCCGGCGGCCATCAGGACGATATATAGGCCGATGTCAAAAATCAGGCTCTCCCCGCCCAGGCAAATATGGTATACATAGCCCACCGCCAGCAGGGCGATACTAATCGCCAGCAGGGAAAGCAGCCACCCGCTCCGGCAGGCGCGGCCCTTTTTCTTCGTGAGCGCGAGCATGGCCGCCAGATAGGGCCAGTAGACCAGCTTCAAATGCTCCCAAATGCTCTCGTTGACCGGGGAGATCAGCGCCGTGACCGGGCTGGGCAGCCAGTCAAACAGAAAATGCAGGGCACAGCCCGCCGCGATGGCAATCAGACAGGCCAGCGCTAGGGAAACGCTGATTAAATGCGCCTGCGGCGTCTGGCAGAATCTTTCGGCCCAGGAATGCGTTGCAAAAGCTTGACATACATCAAGTATGCCTGCGCTTTTGCGCCTTTTCCTGAACCAAAATCTTCTGCCACCCGCTCTTGCCGATTTAATCAGCGCTTCCCTAGCTTTTTCCCGCCGATTTTGCACATGCCGTCCCCTCCTTCCCGCGCCCCGCCGGTTCAAAAATTTGTATTGAAAGCGGCTTGCGCCCTTCTGCCAGTATCCTATGGAGCGGGCCGGACAAATATACCCCGCCGGGCGGCGGGGCCTTACAATGCAAAAAAATAGGCAAATAAGCTTGATTTTCTTTTCCCGCACGAAAAAAGAGCGGCAGCGGCGAGATTGCCGCTTTGTTCCAGCCCAAAGGTGTGTTTCATTGCCAGCGCGACGGCGGCGAAAGGGTGGGATATTAAAAGCGGCTGACGCGGGTTCAGCCGCGCTCCCGGCGGGCGGCGGGAACGCTGCGGGAGCGCCCTTTTGCGCGTTTGTATTTTTTTTGAAGGGGTGATAGTATGCGGGAGAAACGGCGCGGCGGGTGGCGCGGGGCGCTGGCGGCCCTGTGTGCCGCCGCCGTCCTGCTGGGAATGGGAGGCTCGGCGATGGCGGCTTCGGCGGAGCGGACGGTCATTCCCATCGGAAAAGCCGTGGGAATCAAGCTCTTTTCAGACGGCGTGCTGGTGGTGGGCTTTTCGGAAATCCCCACCGAGGCCGGCCAGGCCCAGCCGGCCAAAGACTGCGGGTTGCAGACGGGGGACGTGATTACCCACATTAACAGCGAGGAAGTGGACACCATCGAGCAGGTGCAGGCCCTGCTCCAGGATTTGGAGGGCGAGCGGATGAGCATCCGCTGTATGCGGGGGGAGCGGCAGCTGCAGATGACCGCCCAGGCGGCCAAATGTGCCAGCGACGGCTCCTATAAATTGGGGGCCTGGATCCGGGACTCTATGGCGGGCATCGGCACCGTGACCTATTACGACCCCCAGACCGGCGCCTTCGGCGCTCTGGGCCACGGCATCAGCGACGTGGACACCGCCCAACTGATGCCCCTGCAGTCCGGGGGAATCATGGGGGCCCAGGTGGTGGACGTGACCAAAGGAGAGCGGGGCGCGCCCGGCGTGCTCCACGGGGCATTCCGGACCGGCATGGACATCGGCGTCCTGGGGGCCAACACCCCCAGCGGCGTGTTCGGCACCCTTTGGGACGACGGCCTGGCCCAGGGCCAGCAGCCGGTGCCTGTGGCCCATCCCTCCCAGGTGGAGCTGGGGGAGGCCGAAATCCTGTCCAACATCAGCGGCGACGACGTGGAGCCGTACACGGTGCAGATTACCAGGCTGTTCTCCGCCGACGATGAGGACACCCGGGATCTGATGCTCTGCGTCACCGACCCCCGCCTGCTGGAGACCACCGGCGGCATCGTCCAGGGCATGAGCGGCAGCCCCATCCTCCAGAACGGGCGGCTGGTGGGGGCGGTCACCCACGTCCTGTTGGACGACCCCACCGCGGGTTACGGCATTTTCGCGGAAAATATGCTCAGCGCCGGGGAATAACCCAAAGGCCGGCTTCCGGAAAGACATCCCGGAAGCCGGCCGGACGCTCATACTGAAATCTGATTCAAACAAGGCATTAAAAATGGCTTGTTTGAATAGCCGTCGCAACGGCGTAGATTTCGTATGAGACGCCTTTTGAAGCGTCAACCGCGCTTTTGCGCGGCTCTTGACGATTCAAAAGTTCAGATTAAAATGTCTCATTTTAATCTGAAAGAAGTATCAAAATCCCAGCAGGCGGGCGGCTGTGGCGGTGCAGAAGCACAGGGCCAGGCCCGCCGCCGTGGGCAGGGCCACGGCCAGCAGTGTCCAGGGCAGGCTCTTTGTCTCCTTCCAGATGGTGATGCAGGTGGTAGAGCAGGGCCAGTGGAACAGGCACATGAAAATGGTACACAGGGCGGTCACCCCCGTCCAGCCGTTGGCCGCAAGCAGGGCGCGGACGGCGGACAGCTCTCCCATCTCCCCCAGTGTGCCGGTGGACAGGTAAGCCATCAGCATGACGGGCACTACGATTTCATTGGCGGGCATCCCCAGAATCAGGGCCATGAGGATGACCCCGTCCAGCCCGAACAGCCGGGCGAAAGGATCCAGCGCCCCGGTGCAGCGCGCCAGCAGGCTGACGCCCCCGGGGGCCAGGTTGGCCAGCAGCCAGATGACCAGCCCCGCCGGGGCGGCCACCGCCGCCGCCCGCCCCAGGACGAACAGCGTCCGGTCAAGCACCGAGTGCACAAGAATCTGGCCGACACGGGGCTTGCGGTAAGGGGGCATCTCCAAGGTAAAGGCCGAGGGCACCCCCCGGAGCACCGTGGAGGACAGCAGCCAGGACACCAGCAGGGTCATCCACACCCCCAGCAAAATGGCACCCGTCAGCAGCAGCGCCGCCTTCAGGGAGGCCAGCGGGCCGCCCCCCACTCCCACGAGGAACATCGTAATCAGGGCGATCAGGGTGGGAAACCGCCCGTTGCAGGGCACAAAGGCGTTGGTCAGAATGGCGATCAGCCGCTCCCTGGGGGAGTCGATGATCCGGCACCCCGTCACCCCCGCCGCGTTGCACCCGAAGCCCATGCACATGGTCAAAGCCTGCTTGCCGCAGGTGCGGGCCTTTTGGAAGGCGTGATCCAGGACGAAGGCCACCCTGGGGAGATAGCCCAGATCCTCCAGCAGCGTAAACAGGGGGAAGAAGATGGCCATGGGGGGCAGCATGACGCTGATCACCCAGGCCAGCGTCCGGTAGGCCCCCAGCACCAGCGCGCCGTGGAGCCATTCGGGGGCGTGGAGGGCGGTGAACAGGCCGCTCAGCCGATCCTGGAGCCCGAACAGGGCCGTAGACAGCCACGCCGAAGGGAGGTTGGCCCCGGCGATGGTCAGCCACAGCACCGCCGCCAGCAGGGCCAGCATGATGGGGATCCCCGTGCGGCGGCTGGTCAGAACCCGGTCGATACGGCGGTCTTTATCGGCCTCACCGCCGCAGACGACACATTCCCGGGCCAGGCGCTCCGCCCGCGCCACCCGCTCC
>JAJPXI010000208.1 GCA_021205585.1 Oscillospiraceae bacterium | reverse complement strand
CCGTCGCAACGGCGTAAGATTTCGTATGAGACGCCTTTTGAAGTGTCAACCGCGCAAAAGCGCGGTTGACACTTCAAAAATTCAGAGTAAAATGTCCCATTTTACTCTGAAGAGAGTATTACAGCATCAGGGAAAATCCGTTGTGAATGTATTCCTTGCAGGGAGCTCCGTCGGGGCCGACGCCGTCGGTGGGGGTCAGCTGGCCGGCCAGGTAGGCGTCGATGCAGGCCAGCACGTTGTCGATCTGGCCCGGATCCATGGGCACCTCCCCGTGGCAGGGCAGCAGGGTGTCGTATTCCCCGGCCATGCCCTTGAGCAGCAGCAGACTCTCCCGGTACTGCGCCACGTTCGCATGGGCCATGTACATGACCACATGCTCCCGCTGCACCATGTCGCCGGGGAGCAACACCCGGTTGGCCCGATCCAGCAGGGCGATGTGTCCGCTGGCGTGGCCGGGGCACAGGACGACCTGGAACACCCGGCCCCCGATGTCGATTTCCTCCCCGTCGGCCAGGGGGGCAAGTTCCCCTTTGCCCCCTTCGCCCCCCTGCACCTGACGGATGGACTCGAAGGCGTCGGGGTGGGCCAGCACCCGCTCAAAGGACAGCACCGCGCCGGAGTGGTCGGGATGGCCGTGGCTGTTCAGCACGACCAGGGGCAGGGCGGTCAGCCCGGTCACGAGCTGCTTCAGGTCGGGGAAGCAGGCGAAGCCGGTGTCGGTCAGCAGGGCCTTTTCGTTCCCGATAAACAGGTAAATGTGTACGTCGAACTGGTCGAAGTAGTAGGTGCGTTCGTCCAGCTGGTGAACCTGGCTTTTGAATTCCTCCATGTGGGGTGTTCCTCCTTTTTGCTCACCAAATCAGGGTGGCGAAATAGTCCTCCGGGGTTTCGGCCCGGCGAATCTGGCGCACCGAGCCGTCCTCCTGGAGCAGCAGCTCCGCAGAGCGCAGCTTGCCGTTGTACTGATAGCCCATGGAAAAGCCGTGGGCGCCGGTGTCGTGGATGACCAGCAGATCCCCCACGTCGATTTTGGGCAACATCCGATCCACGGCGAATTTGTCGTTGTTTTCGCACAGGGAACCGGTTACGTCGTATTTGTGGTCCTGGGGGGCGTTCTCCTTGCCCATGACGGTGATGTGGTGGTACGCGCCGTACATGGCCGGGCGCATCAGGTTGGCCGCGCAGGCGTCAACGCCGATGTACTCTTTATAAATGTGCTTTTCGTGGATGGCCCGGGTGACGAGGCAGCCGTAGGGACCAAGCATGAACCGGCCCAGCTCCGTGCAGATGGCCACGTCCCCCATCCCGGCGGGGACGAGGATCTCCTGATAGGCCAGGCGCACCCCCTCCCCGATGACGGCGATGTCGTTGGCCGGCTGATCTGGGCGGTAGGGGATGCCCACCCCGCCGGACAGGTTGATCATGGAAATGTGGCAGCCCGTCTCCTCCTTCAGCTCCACCGCCAGTTGGAATAGGATGCGGGCCAGGGCGGGGTAGTATTCGTTGGAGATGGTGTTGGAGGCCAGGAACGCATGGATGCCGAAGCGCTTCACCCCCAGCTCCTTCAGGCGGCAGAAGGCCTGGGCCATCTGGGGCCGGGTCATGCCGAATTTCGCCGCCCCTGGGTTGTCCATCACCTGGAAGCCCTCCTCGCTCCGGGTCAGCTGAAAGGTGCCGCCGGGGTTGTAGCGGCAGCAGACCATCTCCGGCAGGGTTCCCAGGGTCCGGCGCAGAAACTCCACATGGGTCAAATCGTCCAGGTTGATGGTGGCGCCCAGTTGGTTGGCCAGGGTGAACTCCTGGGCGGGTGTGTCGTTGGAGGAGAACATGATGTCCCCGCCGGAAAAGCCGCAGCGCTGGGACATCATCAGCTCCGTCAGGGAGGAGCAGTCCACCCCGCAGCCCTCCTGCTGTAATATTTTCAGAATCTGGGGGTTCGGGGTGGCCTTGACGGCGAAATACTCCCGGAACCCCGGATTCCAGGCAAATGCCTGCTTCAGCCGGCGGGCGTTCTCCCGGATGCCCTTCTCATCGTACAGGTGGAAGGGGGTGGGGTACCGGGCGGTAATCTGTTCAAGCTGTTCTAAGGTAACGAAAGGGGTTTTCATGGGCGGGGGCGCTCCTTTTTCTATAGGAAAAATCCTTTTTATTTTTTGGGCCGGGCCGTGCGATGCGCGGCCCGGCCTTGGGGCATATCTACTTGATGCGCATCAGCAGCTCGCCGGCCTTGACGGAGGCCCCTTCCGCGACCAGAACCTGGTCCACCGTGCCGGCCATGCGGGCCACCACGCTGGTCTCCATCTTCATGGCCTCGATGATGGCCACCACCTGGTTTTCCTCCACCGCGTCGCCGGGCTTGACGTTGAGCTTGGACACCATGCCGGGGATGGAGGAGCCGATCTGGCTCTTGTCCTCCGGGTCGGCCAGCTCCACCACCCGGCCCTTGACCTCGGCGTTCTTGTCGGGCACCGTGACCTCCCGGCGCATGCCGTTGAGCTCGAAGTTGACGGTGCGCTCCCCATCGTCGTTCACGTCGCCCAGGCCCAGGTACTTGATGACCAGGGTCTTGCCGGGCTCGATGTCGATGTGGTTGGTCTCGCCCAGGGCCATGCCGTTGAAGAACACATGGCTGCCCATGCGCATGAGCATGCCGTACTCCTCGTGGTGCTGGCGGTACTCCTTGTAGACCTTGGGGTAGAAGCAGTAAGAGATGATGTTGCGCATGTCGATTTCGTTGGCGGGCATGAAGGACTCCATCTCTGTCCGGGTGGCCTCGAAGTCCACCGGGGGTAGCATCTCGCCGGGGCGGCAGGTGATGGGCTCCTCGCCCTTCAGCACGACCTCCTGAAGCCCCTCAGGCTGGAAGCCCCAGGCGGGCTGACCCATCATGCCCTTGTAGAAGGACACCACCGAGTCGGGGAAAGACAGGCTCCTGCCCCGCTCCACGATGTTCTCCGGGGTCAAATCGTTTTGCACCATGAAAATGGCCAGATCGCCCACCATCTTGGAGGAGGGCGTCACCTTCACAATGTCGCCCAGCATATCGTTGACCGTTTTGTACATCTCCTTGACCTCCTCGAAGCGGCTGCCCAGGCCCAGGCTGGTCACCTGGGGCTTCAGGTTGGTGTACTGGCCGCCGGGGATCTCGTAGCGGTAGATGTCGGTGGTGGGGCTGGTCAGGCCCTCGTCGAAGCTGGCGTAGCGCAGGCGCACGTCGGCCCAGTAGTTGTCCAGCAGCTGCAGCTGCTGCAAATCCAGGCCGGTGTCCCGCTCGTTGCCCTGGAGGGCGGCCACCACGGCGTTCATGGAGGGCTGGCTGGTCAGAGAGGACAGGGCGGCGGTGGCCACGTCCACGATGTCCACCCCGGCCTCGGCGGCCATCAGCAGGGCGGCCACCTGGTTGCCGGTGGTGTCGTGGGTATGCAGCTGGATGGGGATGTTCAGCTCCTGCTTCAGGGCGGACACCAGCTTCTTGGCGGCGTAGGGCTTGAGCAGGCCGGACATATCCTTGATGGCCAGAATGTTGGCCCCCCGGCGCTCCAGCTCCTTGGCCAAATCCACATAATATTTCAGGGTGTACTTATCCCGCTTGTCGTCCAGAATGTCCCCGGTGTAGCAGATGGTGGCCTCGCAGACCTTGCCCTGCTTGATGACCTCGTCCATGGCCACCTCCATGCCGGGAATCCAGTTCAGGGAGTCGAAAATGCGGAACACGTCGATGCCGCCCTTGGCCGCCTCACGGACGAAAGCGCGGATTAAATTGTCGGGGTAGTTGGTGTACCCCACGGCGTTGGCCCCTCGCAGGAGCATCTGGAAGGGGATGTTGGGGATGCGCTCACGCAGGGTGTCCAGCCGTTCCCAGGGGGACTCGTGGAGGAAGCGGTAGGCCACATCGAAGGTGGCCCCGCCCCACA
Organism: Oscillospiraceae bacterium; assembly: GCA_021205585.1. Taxonomy (GTDB): domain Bacteria; phylum Bacillota; class Clostridia; order Oscillospirales; family Oscillospiraceae; genus JAJPXI01. The sequence continues at coordinate 9,875 of JAJPXI010000208.1, read as the reverse complement.
TCTCCAGGGAGAAGCAGTCGGCCAGGATGTTGGAGATGCCCCTGGCCCCCTTGGCCATGTCCCGGGTGCGCATCCGGGTGGACAGCAGGGACTGGTGGGCGTCCCGCATGGTGGTGTCGCAGATGAGCAGCTTTTTCTGGTTCTTGACCCACTTGGACAGCCCCTCCGGGCCCTTCTCGTCCAGCAGCTGCTTCAGGCCGGGCTTGGGCGTTTCGGCCTCCGGCGGGAAGCGGGGCGTGTCGTACTGGTGGCGCTCGGCGTCGGGATTGTCCACCTGAATTTGGGCGATGTAGCGCAGCACCTTGGTGGCCCGGTCACGGGAGCCGGTAATCTCAAACAGTTCCGGGGTGTCGTCGATAAACTTGGTGTGGCAGCGGCCCTGGAGGAACCGCTCGTGATGTAAAATATTGGTGATAAAGGGGATGTTGGTCTTGACCCCCCGGATGTGGATCTCGCTCAGCGCCCGGCGGGCCTTGTGGCACACCCCGTCGAAGGTGTTGTCCCAGGAGGTCACCTTGACCAGCAGGGAGTCATAGTAGGGGGAGATGACGGCGCCGCTGTAGGCGTTGCCGCCGTCCAGACGGATGCCGAAGCCACCGCCGGAGCGGTAGGCGGTAATCTTGCCGGTGTCGGGGGCAAAATTGTTCCTGGGGTCCTCGGTGGTCACCCGGCACTGGATGGCGTAGCCCCGCATGACCACGTCCTCCTGGCTGTTCAGGCCGATGCGGGGGTCGGACAGGGGGCAGCCCTCGGCGATGAGAATCTGAGCCCGAACCAGGTCGATGTTGCACACCATCTCGGTCACGGTGTGCTCCACCTGGATGCGGGGGTTCATCTCGATGAAATAGTGGTTGCCGTCCCGGTCCACCAGGAACTCCACGGTGCCGGCGGAGACGTAGCCCACCTGTTTGGCGATCTTCACCGCGTCCACATACAGTTCCTGGCGGGTCTTTTCGGGGATGGACCAGGCGGGGGCGAACTCGACCACTTTCTGATATCTGCGCTGGAGGGAGCAATCCCGTTCACCCAGGTGGTATACGTTCCCGTGCTGGTCGGCCAGAATCTGCACCTCGATGTGCTTGGGCTCCACCAGGAACTTTTCAATGAAAATGTCCTCGTTGCCGAAGGCTTTCTTGGCCTCGCCCTTCACCAGGTCGAAGGCGGGGATGACCTCCTCTTCCCTCTCACACTTGCGCATACCCCGGCCGCCGCCGCCGCCGGCGGCCTTCAGGATGATGGGGAAGCCGTACTCTTTGGCCAGGGCCAGGGCCTCCTCCCCGCTTTTCAGGGGGGCCTTGGAGCCGGGGACGGTGGGCACGTTGCAGGCCAGGGCGATGGCCTTGGCGGTCAGCTTGTCGCCCATCTGGCCCAGCACGGTGGAATTGGGGCCGATGAAGGTGATGCCCGACTCCTCGCAGGCTTTGGCGAAGTCGGCGTTTTCGGACAAAAAGCCGTATCCGGGGTGGATGGCGTCCACCCCCCGGCGCCTGGCCAGGTCGATGATGGCCGGGATGTCCAGGTAGGCCCCCAGGGGGGATTTGTTCTCGCCAATCAGGTAGGCCTCGTCCGCCTTGGTGCGGAACAGGGAGCCGATGTCCTCGTTGGAGTACATGGCCACGGTGTGCAGGCCCAGGTCGTAACAGGCGCGGAAAATGCGGATGGCGATTTCCCCGCGGTTGGCGACCAGTACCTTGCGGAACTGCTTCTGCTCTGTCATTGTTTACACTGCCCTTCCATATGTTGTTTTTTCAGCCGGGCGCCGGCTTGCGCGCCGTCTGCTGACGAGGGGCCGGCGTTTGGAGGGCGGGAGCCGCGGGCGTCCCCCCCCCGCGCTGCCCTCCGAAGCCCCGAGGTTCCAGTGAATCGTCATGAATTTACTATATTATATCTGAGATTGGCCTTTTATGCAAGAGGTACTTTCGCTGCGGCACAGAAATCAATTTTGCCGTCAATGTGCCTGCCCACGCACGAAAAAAGCCGGGGTATGCCCGCGCCTTGCGGCGCTCCGGGTTCTGCGCTTTTTTCGCCGCTGTGTGCGGTGTTGCCTGAGTCAAAAGCTTCTGCCATCCGCTCTTGCTGACTGGATCAGCGCTTCCACAGCAAGCCGCCTGCTGTCACCCCCGCCCCTCTGAAGGAATAAGATGGAGCAGTCCGTGAAAGGGAGGGAGCGTCTGTGAAAAAACCGCTTACTATTTGGGCCGTCGGCGGGGATCTGCGCCAGGCCAGGCTGGCCCGGCTGCTCCAGGCCGATGAGCACCTGGTTCATATCTATGGACTGGAAAATGCCCCGGAGCTCCCCCGGCCCTGCGAGACGGGGCTGGACGGGGTGGCGCGGGCCGACTGTGTTGTATTGCCGGTACCCGTGCGGGGGGAGGGGGGATTTCTCAATGCCCCCCTGTGCCCCCGGAGGCTGGAACTGTCCCGGATACTGGACGCGCTGCCCCCAAAGGGCGTGGTGTGCGCCGGGCAGGTGGATGGGGCTTTGCGGGCCATGGCACAGGAGCGGGGCCTGGCCCTTCACGACTATCTGGCCCGGGAGGAGCTGGCGGTGGCCAACGCCGTGCCCACCGTGGAGGGGGCGCTGCAGCTTGCCATGGAGGCGCTGCCCGTCACCCTCCACGGCAGCCGGACGCTGGTGCTGGGCTATGGGCGGCTGGGCCGTCTGCTCTCCCACCGGCTGGCCGCCCTGGGGGCCGCCGTGTCCGTATCCGCCCGGAGCTGGGCGGATTTGGCCTGGATCGAGGCCTACGGCTATACCGGCCTTTTCACCGACGGTCTGGATGGACATTTGGCGGGGTATGACCTGGTGGTCAACACGATCCCCGCCCCGGTGCTGGGGGAGGAGCGGCTAAAGCAGCTTTCCCCCAGCTGCCTGGTTCTCGACCTGGCCTCCCGGCCCGGCGGGGTGGATCGGGCCGCCGCCGGGCAATTAGGGGTCAAGGTCGTCTGGGCCCTGGCCCTGCCGGGCCGGACGGCACCCGAGACGGCGGCCCGGGCCATCCGGGATGCCGTTTATCACATCTTGCAAGAGCAGGGGGTATAGCATGGAACCCTTACCTGTTGGATTCGCCATCTGCGGATCCTTCTGTACGCATCATAAGGCCCTGGCCGCCCTGGAGCGGGTCAAGGCCGAGTTTGGGGAGGTAATCCCCATCGTCTCCGAAACCGCTGCCGCCACCGACACCCGCTTCGGCGCGGCCCATGAGCTGCTCCGGGAGGTGGAGCGCATCTGCGACCGGCGGGCCGTCTCCACCATCCGGGAGGCAGAACCCCTGGGGCCGAAAAAGCTGCTCTCCGCCCTGGCCATCGTCCCCTGCACGGGGAACACCCTGGCAAAGCTGGCCTGCGGCGTGACCGACTCCTGCGTGACCATGGCGGCCAAGGCCCATCTGCGCAACGGCCGACCGGTGGTTCTCGCCCTGGCTACCAACGACGGCCTGGCCGCCAACGCCAAAAATTTAGGGGCGCTGCTGGCCCGGCGCAACGTCTACTTCGTTCCCTTCCGCCAGGACGATCCGGAGGAAAAGCCTTTTTCCCTGATGGCAGACTTTACCCAAGTTCCCCAAACCCTCCGGGCCGCCCTGGAAGGCCGCCAGCTCCAGCCTGTGCTGCTGGGCACAGCCCCCAGACAGGGATCGTGAGGCTGTCGAAAAAGATAAGGAAGGACTGATTAAATCGGCAAGAGCGGATGGCGAGAAATTTTGCCATCTGCTCTTGTCATAGTTATCAGAGGTTCCCACAAAACCGCAGGGCGCCCCACCCGGTTGGCCGGGAGAGCGCCCTGCGGCATTTTTGCCGTTACAGTAAATCCGCCACGCCTGTCAGGTAGTTGACGGGGTAGTCCTCGATCTCCCCCCTGTCGCAGGCAGCGGCCAGGGCGGGGTCGATGGGGATGCGGGCCAGCACGGGGATGCCCATGTCTTTGGCTGTTTCCTCCAGCTTGCTTGGGCCGAAAATGGCGTGCTCCTTGCCGCAGTCGGGGCATTTGAAATAGCTGTAATTCTCCACCAGGCCCACCACGGGGATCTCCATCATAGCGGCCATATTGACCGCCTTGTGGACAATCATGGACACCAGATCCTGGGGGGATGTCACCACCACGACGCCGTCCACCGGCAGGGACTGGAACACCGTCAGGGGCACGTCCCCGGTGCCGGGGGGCATATCCACAAACAGGAAATCCAGCTCCCCCCACAGCACGTCGGTCCAGAACTGCTTGACCACCCCGGCCAGCACCGGCCCGCGCCAGATGACGGGGTCGGTCTCGTTTTTGGTCAGCAGGTTCAGGCTCATAACCTCGATGCCGGTTTTGGAGATGCGGGGCAGGATGCCCGCGTCGTTGACCTCGGCAGTTTCGTGCAGGGCAAAGGCGTTGGGGATGGAGGGGCCGGTGATATCCGCGTCCAGGATGCCCACCTTCATTCCCCTGGCGCGCATGGCGCAGGCCAGGGAGGCCGTCACCATGCTCTTGCCCACGCCCCCCTTGCCGCTGACCACGCCGATGACCCGCTCGATGTGGGAAAACTGGTTCATGGGGGCCCGGAAATCGGGCTTTTCTCCTTCGCGCTCGCCGCAGGCGGCGCCGCAGCTGTCGCAGTCATGGGTACAATCGCTCATAACTTCTTTCCTTCCTTTTTTGAAAATTTAAGGAAGCACTGATTAAATGCGTCTGCGGCGTCTGGCGGAACTTTTCCGCCAAAAGTGCGTTGCAAAAGTTTGACATACACAAAGTATGCCTGCACTTTTGCGCCTTCTTTTGTCGCAAAATTTCTCGCCATCCGCTCTTGCCGATTTAATCAGTCCTTCCTTAATATTGGTAAGTCCCGCCCCCTAAGAACTCCCTTAAAAGGGAGCGTTCGGGGACAAGGGCGGGGTCGATTTCCTCAAACCAGCGGAAGCCCTCGATCAAATCCAGCAGCTCCCGGTGGCGCTCGTTTTCCGCGGGAACGGCCTGGAGCAGCGGGGCGGCGTACCGCTTCATCACCGGCACCTCGTAGGGCAGGGCGGAGTCGATAACCACCTGGGCCCGGCCCTTGTAGGGGGAGATATACAACTTTTCCCCCCGGCGCACGTTGGCCCACAAATCCAGGGTCTCCTCCACCGTGGTGCCCCGGAACAGGTAGTCCCGCACCGCCCGGCGTACCAGCCGGGTCCAGGTGCCCTTGAAGCGCAGGGTTTCCCCCTCCAGCACGTCGCTGCGGGCGGAGATATACATCCCCACGGCCTCCGGGTGCCGCCCGGCGATGTCGTCGTTCAGGGCGTGGATGCCCTCGAACACGGCGATTTCCTCCGGCCCAAGGCGCAGGGGGGTCACGGCGGTGTCCCGCATCTTCCGGGCAAAGGCGAACTTGGGGATTAAAATTTCCCGCCCCAGGGTCAGCTCCCGCAGGTGCCGGTTCAGCAGCTCCATGTCCAGCATTTTGGGGGACTCCAGGTCGATGTCCCCCTGGGCCGTCCGGGGGGCGGTGCGGGGGTGGACGTCCTTAAAATAGTTGTCCAGGGAGATGGTGTGGGTGCGCACGCCCCGGCGCTCCAGCTCCTCCGCCACCTTCTGGGCGGTGGTGGTCTTGCCGGAGCCGGAGGGGCCGGCGAGAAAGACCACCGGACTGTTTTTTATATTGTCCAGAATCTGCCCGGCGGCGCGGGTGATTTTTTGGGTGTACTCCCGGTCGCATTGGGCCAGGAAGCCGTCCACATCCCGCCGGATGGATTCGTTGATTTCCTTTAACTGATAGGCCATGGCAGCTCCTCCTTTCCACGGCATATCTCCTCAATGCGGGCCAGGTAGTCCTGGGGGTACTTGGGGTTGGCCCGGCGCACGATGCTGCCCCGCTTCAAATCCACCAGCTTGGTCACGCCCCCGGCCCCCAGGGCCAGCACGGGCTGCAGCTCTTCCATCATGCACACGTTGTAGTAGCTCTCCTGTCCCGGACGGCGCCAGCCCACGTTTTCAAAGGAGCCGGACATGAATTTCTGCCGGTACAGGTAGTATGGTCCATATCCCGCCTGGGCCAGGCGGTACCAGGCGCAGGACAGCATTTCGGCCACCTGCTCCCCATTGGGCAAAGCGTCCGCTTCCCGCTGGGCCAGCTCCGCCCCCCGTTTCATGGCCAGGGTGTGCACCGTCACGTTCTCCGGCCCCAGGGCCAGCACCCGCTCCACCGTCCGGCGGAACCCCGCCGGGCTGTCCCGGGGCAGCCCGGCGATGATGTCCATGTTGATGGAAAAATTCCCGGCCCGGCGGGCCAGTTCGTAGGCCCGATCGGTATCCCCGGCGGTGTGCCGCCGTCCGATGGCCCGGAGCACGGAGTCCTCCATGGTCTGGGGGTTGACCGACAGGCGGCCCACCCCGTGCCCGGCCAGCACGGCCAGCTTTTCTTCGCTCAGCGTGTCCGGCCGCCCGGCCTCCACCGTGTACTCTATGCAGCCGGACAGGTCCAGGTGCCTCTCCAGGGCAGTCAGCAACTCCTCCAGCTGGGGGGCGGTCAGAGTGGTGGGTGTCCCTCCGCCGAAATAGACGGAACGAACCTGCCGCCCCGCTTTTTGGACGGCGGCCCCGGCGGCGGCGATCTCCCGCTTCAGCGCGTCCACATAGGGCTGAATCAGCCGGAGGGAGCGGCCCGCGTCGGCGGAGATGAAGGAACAGTAGGCGCACCGGGTTGGGCAGAAGGGGATGCCCACATACAGGGAGATATCCTCCGGCTGGAGGGAGCGGCGCACATCCAGGCTGACCTGGGCGCATTCCACCGCCAGCCTGGCCCGCAGGGGGGACACCCGGTAGACCCGCCGCAGGGCGGCCTCGGCCTGGGCGGGCGTGGCTCCGTTCCCCATGGCCCTGGCGGGAATCTTCACCGGGCGCACCCCGGTCATGGCCCCCCAGGGCGGCTCCCGGCCCAGCACCTCCACCCCCGCCCGGTAAAAGGCCAGCTTCAAAATGCGCTGGCACAGGCGGTCATCCGCCTGTTTCTCCCCGGTCAGCTGGGCGGTTTTGGCCCGGCAGCTGTGGCGGGCGGTTTTCCCCTGCCAGTGGAGCAAGGCGCAGGCGGTAATCCAGGTCTCCCCCCGGTGGAGGGACAGGCGCAGGGTGTTCTCCTCCTGGCCGTCGTAGACGGGCCGCTCGCCGGGGAACAGGGTCAGCAGCATCTGCTCGGCGGCGTATTTGTAGTCGTGCCCCTGGAAAATCAGCTTCATTGGCCCAGGGCGTGAAGCATATAGTAATTGCCCCGGCGCTCCCGCTCCAGAGTAGAAGTCTCCTCGTGGCCGGGGAACACCCGCCAGTCCCCCTCCAGTCCGGCCAGGCGCTTCAGGGAGGCCATCATGTCCTCCGTGTTCCCCCAGGGCAGGTCCGTGCGCCCGCAGGAGCCGCAGAACAGGGTGTCCCCGGTGAACAGGGCGTCCCCCGCCTGCAAAGTGACGCTGCCGGGGGTGTGGCCGGGGGTGTGGAGCACCGTTACGGTCAACTCGCCGATTTTTACCGTATCCCCCTCGCCGTAGGCCACAGTCTGGCCGATGGGGGGCATCAGGGAGTCGATCTTCTCGGTCAGGGCGGCGTCCGACGGGTGGAGGTAGACGGGGAGGTCCGGCCAGACCTCTTTCAGGGCGGTCACAGCTCCGGTGTGGTCATAGTGGCCGTGGGTCAGCAGGATGGCCGCCGGCGTCATGCCCATGGCCTCCGCAGCGGCGCGGATGGCCTCCGGCGCGCCGCCGGGGTCGACGACGGCGCCCAGGCCGGTCTCGTCGTCTTTCAGCAGGTAGCAGTTGGTGCCGATGGGCGGCACCTGTAAGGCTTGAATGGTCATAGCGTCACCTCCGAGGGGTCAATCAATGTCATATAAAATGGTCACGGGGCCGTCGTTCTGGGAGAACACCTGCATATCCGCCCCAAATTCCCCGTGCGCCGGCGGGAAACCCCGGCGGCGGCAGCAATCCAGGAAGTATTCGTACAGGGGCTCGGCCTGCTCCGGCCTGGCCGCTTTGGTAAAACCGGGGCGGCGGCTGGAGGTGTCGGCGTACAGGGTAAACTGGCTGACCACCAGCAGACCGCCCCCGGCGGCGGCAAGGTCCAGATTCATTTTTCCGTTTTCATCGGAAAATACCCGCAGATGGCAGATTTTTTCCGCCAGCTTTTCCACCTGGGCCTCCCCGTCCTCCGGGCCCACGCCCAGCAGCACCAGCAGGCCCCGGCCGATTTTCCCGCAGACCCGCCCGCCGATTTCCACCGACGCGCCGGCCACCCGCGTGACGACGGCCCTCATTCCCGCCACTCCCGGCGGATGCCCTTGGCGAGCAGGGGGTTGAGCTCGAACTGGGCCACGTCCCCGTCGGAGCAGCGCACGTCGGTCACGTCCAGCACGGTTTCCACGGCCCCGGCCCGGCCGATGACCTTGACCTTCTGGCCGCCGATGCGCACCGTCTGGCGCTTCATGGCCCGCCAGCTGGCCCAGAAAGCGGCCAGGCCGCCCTCCCGGATGTGCTCCACGCCGAAGCCGTTTTGATACCCCACGGGCAGCACGGCCACCCGGGTGGGGCGGCGCAGGCGCACCGCCCGCTCGTTGCCCACGGTGTGGCCCTTGGGCAGCCAGTGAATGTCGTCCACGGCGGCCTCCCCCCAGCCGACCCGCTCCAGCCCGTCGTTTTTGCTCCGGCGGCAGCGGCCCAGCAGGGCGGTGCCCACCCGCACGGCGTCCAGGCGGGTAAAGTCGTATTTCATCAGGGCGTAGGAACCGGCGGCGTGAACCACCCCGGTTTCAAACCCCGCCTTCTGCACCGCCTGCACCGTCTGACGGAACAGCTCCGTCTGCTCGGCCACCGCTTTTGGCTTGGCCCCGGTGGTGTGCAGCTGGGTGTACATCCCGGTCACGGCCACGTTGGGCAGGTTGCGGTAGATGGACAGGATTTTGTCCACCTCCCCGGCCAGAAAGCCGCCGAAGCCCATGCCCGTGTCCACCTGGATGTGGGCCTCGGCCACGGTGGAGCGGGCTTCCGCCAGGCCGTTCAGGGCCATGCCCGTGTCCGCCGAGCCGACGGTGCATACCACGTTCAAATCCAGCAGCCGCTCCAGCTCCTGCCGGTCGGTGGTGGCCCGGAGCATTAAAATTTCCTCCTCAATCAGCCCGGCCTTGCGCAGGGCGGCGGCGTCCGCCGCCTCCGAGACGGCGAAGCGCACAATGCCCTCCTCCCGCAGCAACCCGGCCATCTCCACCAGCCCGGCCCCGTGGGCATCTCCGGTCAGCACAGCGTAAATGGCCGCCTGGCCCGCCCGCCTGCGGATGACCGCGATGTTTTTCTTCACAGCCCGCCTGTCGATTACCAGCGCCTTCATCCGGCTCCTCCTTTGTGAGTCTCATTTATCATATCGGTGTAAGGTATTGTAGCACGATTCCATGCCCCCGTCAATTTGATATCCCTTTGCGTGACGGGGAATCGGCCAGAAACCGGCGGAGGGAATCCTCCACCTGGCGCACCTCGGCTTCAAAGGCGGGGGCGGGCACCCGCAGCGCGCCGCCGCCCAGGATGATGACCTGCTCCAGGCCGTCGGAGGTGACCACCCGGACCCGGCGGGCCCGTCCCATGGCGTGGGCGGTCTTTTCAATGTAGGCGTCAGCGGTTTCGGCCTCCTTGGTGTAAACCACCGTCAGGCCCCCCAGCCGCTCCACGCTGCCCGGATTACCCTTGACCCTGTAGGCGTCGAACACCACGATGACCGGGCACTGGCGGAAGCCCTGGTAGCTGCGCAGCCGCTCCACCAGCCGGGACCGGGCGTCGGCCAGACTGACCTGGGCTAGCTCTTTTAATTCTTTCCAGGAAAAAATCACGTTGTAGCCGTCCACCAGCACGTATTCCTCCCCCGGCGGCGGGGCGGCGGGGGCAGGCCG
>JAJPXI010000157.1:10058-13897 GCA_021205585.1 Oscillospiraceae bacterium | reverse complement strand
GTGCAGGTGTAGGTGGTATAACCCTGGGTGACCCGGGTGGGGGCCACGATGACGCTCTCGTAGGTGTGGCCGGTGGCGGCGATGGCGATGGTGTAGCTGCTGAGAATGGCGTTGCAGTCCTCGCAGCGGGTCACCACGTTGTAGGAGCCGTCGGTGGTGCAGGTGGCGGCCACCACGTTCTCCTTCGCGGCTGTTCCAGCGGTGTGCCCGGTGGCGGAGATGGCCTCGGTGTAGGTTGCATCGCAGACGGTGCAGGTGTAGGTCATAACCCCGTTGGTGGTGCAGGTGGCCGCGGTGGTCACTTCACCCTCGTCCCAGGTGTGCCCGGTGGCGGGGACGGTGGTGGTCGCCCGGGCCAGTTCCTCGCCGCAGTAGGCGCAGTAGATGACCGTGTCGTAGGAGCCGGCGGTGGTGCAGGTGGCGGCCACCTCGTTCTCCGTCACCGCGGCGGCCAGGCTGTGGCCGGTGGCGGAGATAGTTTCCACCCTGTCTGCATCATAATCCGTGCAGATGTAGTAGTAATACCCGTCCTCGGTGCAGGTGGCGTTCACAGTCTTGCTCAACTCGTATTTGTGGAGGGTATAATTATACCATGTGTTATAAGTAAATTCAATGTTCTGGTAGCTGACATTCGCCTCAAGAATGACATCCGTGTGGTTCTCCCATCCGGTGATGGTCAGAACACTGCCCTCGGCGTTCCAGGTGACGCCGTACTCCGAGGCATCCGTCCAGCCGTCTTCAGTGTCCACATAGACGTTCCAGGAGACTTCGTAGCCCTCCGGGAAGTCGTAGGTGTTGCCCTCCCACTCGACCAGTTCAAAGATGTAATTCTCCTCGTTGTAGGTATTTTCGATGTAGCAGCCGTAATCATAGCCGTCCACATAGGGCCAGAAGTCGCACAGCCAGTCCCCGTTGCTGTTGTAGACTACAATCTGCACATTGGTCCACCAGTTGCCGGTGCGCACCAGGGCGGGCAGGGCGTCCTCATCGGAACTGCCGTCTGCGTAAACCCAGGCGTTCCAATCGACGTTGTCGGTGCACAGCCAGGCGTAATAGTTCTCGCCGTCCAGCTCCACTTCTTCCGTGCAGGCGTTGCCGTCCTCGTCTATGTAATAATAGGTCAGGGTGAAGTCCACGGCGCTCAGATCCAGGGTGTCTCCCAGGGGTACGATGCCCAGGTCGCCGGTGATGATGTAATAGGAGTCGGTGGTAACGTTGCAGCCAATCTCGCCGCTGGCCACGGTGTTGCCGTCCCCATCCTGAACGTACAGGTACAGCGTGACATAACCCGCCCCGTCGCCGGTGACGATGAGGGAATCGCCGTCCTGCTTCACGGAAATCTGGCCGTCCCCGTCATAGCCCCAGGTCAGGGAATACCCAAGATCCTCCAACTCCGACAGGGAATAATAATAATCCTCCGTCCAGTAGTTTCCGTCGTCGTCCCAGCAGGCGGCCCGGACGACGAAATCCATCGACACCTCGCGGGAGGCACCCACCAGCAACTGGTCGGTGTTCAGGTCTTCCGTATACCAGACATCAACCCAATACCGCTCGCTGGTGACGTTCACGGTGAAGTTGAAGGTCTGTTCTTCGCCGTCCAGGTCGGTGTACTCGGCGGTCACACCGGCGCTGCCGGTGCTGATTGTGTTGATGTTCCAACCCTCGTCGGAGTTTCCGTCCAGGGAGATGACGTCGCTCTCGCCGTCGTCGGGATTGCTATCCGTCACTTTGACGGCGGTAATATTAACCTCGCCGTCCTCGCCCCAGATGTGATCCAAGTCACGCACATGATAGCCCAGGTTGTCAAACCAGCTGCCTTCGCCCAGAACCAGCGTGTAATCCCCGAAGGAGTCGTAGTTCTCATAGGCCACCAGCACTTCCAGATCCAAGCCGCAGCCGGTTATTTGATTTCCATTGTAGTAAACACGGGCGTACACGCCGAACCCGTAGCCGCTGGTATAGTCGCCCAGGTCATCGTTGACGCTGAGGGTGGCGGTGCCGTCCTTGTTGTCGGTCAGGGTGACGTAGTAGGAATCCTCCTCGCCGCCCAGGTAAAACTCCACCGTGCAGCCCTCAGGCAAGCCGGATTGATCCACCGTCAGGATCAAATCCTCGGTGTCGAACACATAGTAATAGGTGTAGTCATCCTCTTCATTGTAATAGGAATAGCTGGCCGTCATGGTGGTGTCAAAATCGATGTAATCCACATCGAGGTAACAGCCGTCGATGGTGGTGGACGTGCCGTCCTCGTCAGTATAGCAGGCAACAATTTCAATATGCCCGCTGGAATTGCTGACGCGCACCAGGGTGGGCAGGGCGTCCTCCTCAGAAAAGTCGTTGGCATACTCAAATACGTCCTCGCTGAACCATTCAACGGCGATGGTGTAGCTGTCGTTGTTCTGCCAGTCGATTTCTTCCGTACAGGTCTCGTCGTTCTCGGCGTAGTAGCGCGTCAGCGTATAAGAGAGACTGCTCAGATTAAGGGTCCCTCCAAGTACAATTTCGGAGTCAAAATCGACGGTGAGCGTGTAATATTCCTCCGTGACATTGAAACTATAACCCCAGCCCTGGGAATTCCCGTCTTCATCCGAAATCTCAACATCAAAGCCCGTCTCGCCCACTGCAAGACCGGTAATGCAGATTCCATCGTCCGCCACCTCGGCGGAAATCAGGGTATCATCGTAGTACAGGTTCAAGGAATACCCCTCACCCAATACGGAATTGTATTCTGAAATGGAGTGGTAAGTGACATCTTCCGTGTAATTGCCCTCATCGTCCTGCACCATGCTCTCCTCGGCAAGATAAAGCTGCACAGTGCGGGACTCTCCCACCAACAGGTTATTGTTACCCAGGTCACCACTCGCTATCCAATATCGCGTTCCAATGACGTGCACCTTACGGGTGATGCTCTGAGTCTCGCCGTCGGAGTCGTTGAAATAGGCTGTTATCTCGGCATAGCCGGCTTGGCACGTCTCGACGTACCAACCCTCGTCGGCGCTGCCGGAAAGGGTGATGACGTCGTCTTCGGTGGAGACATATTCTCCCGCGTCCTCGTCATAGACATAGCTGGCCGTCACCTGGGCATCGGTAATCTCGAAAGCGATGCCCGTGCCGTAGGGGAAGGTCATGTTGCGGATCCAGGCGTGGACGTAATTGAGATAATTTGTTTCGCCGAGAAGCATCTCCGAGGACATCGCGGCATAATAGTCCTCCTACGCCACCAATACCTCCAGCTGCAACTCGCAGTTGGCGATCTCATTGCCCTCATAGGAAACGATGGCGTACACGTCGACCCAGTGGCCGCCTGTATAACCTTCGTTCTCCAAATCCTCGCTGAGGGCGACGCTGAGGGTGGCGGTGCCGTTCTCGTTGTCGGTCAGGTTGACATAGCTGGAATCGTCCTCGCCGTTCAGTGAGAACTCCACCGTGTATCCGTCCGGCAGGTCACTGCTGTCCTCGGACTTCTCCACAGACAGGGTCAAATCATCGGTGTCGAATACATAGTAATAGGTGTAGTCCTCGCTCTCCTCATAGGAGTAGCTTGCCGTCATGGTAACGCTGTACCCCTCGTCTTCGGCATCTTCGGCAAACGCTGCCATGGGCAGCAGGGACAGGAGCATGGCAAACGTCAGCAGCCATGCCAGCAGGGTGCGCTTTGGATGGGTTTTCATACACATCATCCTCCTTGTTTTATTTTCGCGGGTGGGCAGGTTCCCTCCGGGCGGCAGTTTAGGAGACGGCGGCCCGCCGTCCCAACCAACCGTCCCGGGGCGAAAAACCACAAGACGCGGCGCATGAGCGTTCACTCACACACCGCGTCTGTCAAATAACAGAAGTTC
>JAJPXI010000157.1:0-10048 GCA_021205585.1 Oscillospiraceae bacterium | reverse complement strand
GCATCTCGGTTACACCAAAAACCCCGTTGGTAAAAAAACCTCAGTTCCCCCCCCCCCCCGCAGGAAATTTCAGCCACATTCTTGAACATGACCCTGCAGTTTCCTGCAGCACGGCTGAGAAGCCGCCGGGTATGAGAGAGCTCTACACTCTATGCGAACCGCAAGGCGCTGACGCCGCCAAACAGCCATCCGCATCTTTATGGAATTTCTACGGAGTATCGGTTACATTATACACCCGTTTACAACGCTTGTAAAGAGGTAATCCAAAAAGTTTGTAAAAAACGCCGAAAAGCCCGCCCGTCCCGCCGGAGCGGGCTTTTTGGTTTCCCGCGCCTGTACACAGGGGCGGCTCCGCCGGGCGCGTCCGGCAGCAGACGCGGGGTCACAGAAAGCTGGTAATAACAGCTACAAGGCCGATGGCCCAGCAGTAGTAGGCGAAGCGGCCGAATTTATTCTTCTGGGCCAGCAGGTTGACCAGGCAGATGGCGAAATAGCCCACCACACCGGCCACAATCATGCCCACGATGTACATGGGGAGCAAAGAGGCATCCACCCCCTCGGCGGCCACGGAGACCACCTTCAGCAGCGTGGCCCCCAGCACCGCCGGCAGGCTGAGCAGGAAGGAAAAGCGCACGGCGAAGGTGCGATCCAGGCCCACGGCCATACCGGCGGAGATGGTGCAGCCGGAGCGGGACAGGCCGGGAATCACGGCCACCGCCTGGGCGCAGCCCACCAGCAGCGCGTCCCGCACCCGGATGGTTTTCACGTCCCTGCGCCCCCGGCTCAGCCGGTCGGACACAAAGAGGATCACCCCCGTAGCCAGCAGGGCGAAGCCCACGAACAGCGTACTGCTTCCCAAAAATTCCACCCTGTCCTCCACCGGCAGCACCACCACCAGCGGCAGGGTGGCCACGATGACCATCAGCACCAGGCGGCGGGCCGGCGGGACGGGCTTTTCCATCGGCTTGCGGGAGATCAGCGCCCCCGCGCCCAGGAAGAACTCCTTCACCATGCCCACCACGTCGCCCCAATAGGCGATGCAGACGGCCACCAGCGTGGCGAAGTGGAGCAGCACGTTAAACAGGTTGTCCGGCTCCTCCATCCCCATCCAGCTCTCCAGCAGGGAGAGGTGTCCAGAACTGGAGATGGGCAAAAACTCCGCCACCCCCTGGACAAATCCAAGTACAATCGCTTCCAAATAGGACATATCAGCACCTCTGACAATTTTTTATAGGGAGACGCTTCTCCCCTGTTCCTATTTATATTACCACAACAGGAAAATAATTTCTACACAAAAAAACAAAAAAATTTGACCGCGCGGCCGCTGCCGGTTCAAAAACCGCCGGATGTCCTCCAGGCCGTCCCGGCGGGCGCGCAGACACGGAAATCAATTTTGAAAATAAGCCGGGGGCTTATTTTTAGCGAAGGCCGGGCGGCTATGCTGCCCGGGTGACAATCAGATAGAACTCCACACTTTCTCATTTGTGACAGTTGCATAATCCGGCTCTTTTCGATAGTAGGGTTCACATATTGATGGCAAAATTGATTTCCGTGACACCGCGCGCAGGGGATTGCGTTTTTGATGAAAATGGGGTATGCTTATACCAATCTAATCGAGGTGATTTCTCATGCGCGACGGTTTTATCAAAGCGGCGGCGGGGACGCCGGAAATCAAGGTGGCCGACTGCCGGTATAACGCGGAGCAGATTTTTCAGCTGATGCGCCAGGCCGCCGCCCAGGGGGCGCGGGTGCTGGCCCTGCCGGAGCTGTGTCTGTGCGGCTACACCTGCGGGGACCTGTTTTTGCAGGACACCCTGCTCCGGGGTGCGGAGGAGGCGCTGGAGACCATTCTGGACGCCACCAGGAATCTGGACGTGCTGACCGCCGTGGGGCTGCCCCTCCGGCTGGAGGGGCGGCTGTACAACTGCGCCGCCGTGGTGCAGGGGGGCAAAATCTTAGGCGTCGTCCCCAAGACCCATCTGCCCAATTACGGTGAGTTTTACGAAAAGCGCTGGTTCACCCCCGCGCCGGAGGACGTCCGCCCTATCGCCCTTTGCGGCCAGGAGGCCCCGTTCGGCACGGGGCTGGTGTTCCGCTGTGAAGAGCTGCCGGAGCTGGCGGTGGGGGTGGAGCTGTGCGAGGATTTATGGGTGGCCGACCCGCCCTCCCGCCGTCTGGCGGAGGCGGGGGCCAGCGTCATCCTGAACCTGTCGGCCTCCAACGAGGTGGTGGGCAAGGCGGAGTACCGCCGCCAGCTGGTGCGCAGCCAGTCGGCCCGGCTGACCTGCGGCTATGTGTTCGCCAGCGCCGGCGAGGGGGAGTCCACCACCGACGTGGTCTTCGGCGGGCACAATATGATTGCGGAAAACGGCGCTATCCTGGCCCAGCGCCGCTTCGCGACGGGACTGACCCTGTCCGAGGTGGACGTGTACCGGCTGGACTGCGAGCGCCGCCGCACCGGGGCCCTGGCCCCCCGTGCCCGCCCCTGCGAGGAGATCCCCTTCCACCTGGAGAAAACCACCGCCACTTTGACCCGGCCCGTCTCCCCCGCCCCCTTCGTCCCGGCGGATGCGGAAAAGCGCGCCCAGCGGTGCGACGAGATTCTGCGCATCGCCGCCCTGGGGCTGAAAAAGCGGCTGGAGCACACCGGCGCGAAAACCGCCGTGGTGGGCCTGTCCGGGGGGCTGGACTCCACCCTGGCCATTCTGATCACCCGGCTGGCCATGCGGCTGCTGGGCCGCCCGGCGGAGGACATAATCGCCGTCACCATGCCCTGCTTCGGCACCACCGAGCGCACGAAAAACAACGCGGTGGAGCTGGCCACCCAGCTGGGCTGCACCCTGCGGCGCATCCACATCGGCGCGGCGGTGCGCCAGCACTTCCAGGACATCGGCCAGGACATGGCCGATTTGGACGTGACCTTTGAAAACGGCCAGGCCAGGGAGCGCACCCAGGTGCTGATGGACATTGCCAACCAGACCGGCGGACTGGTCATCGGCACGGGGGATTTGTCGGAGCTGGCCCTGGGCTGGTGTACCTACGCGGGTGACCACATCAGCATGTACGGCGTCAACGCCTCCATCCCCAAAACCCTGGTGCGCTACCTGGTGAGCCACATCTGCGGGGACAAGGCCGAGAGCCAGCCCCAGCTGTCCCAGGTGCTGGCCGATATTCTGGACACCCCCGTCTCCCCGGAGCTGCTGCCCGCCGTGGACGGCCGGGTGGGCCAGGTGACGGAGGAGCTAGTGGGGCCCTACGAGCTGCACGACTTCTTCCTGTACTACGCCATGCGCTGGGGCTTCCCCCCCAGGAAAATCCTCCGCCTGGCGGAGCAGGCCTTTGCCCGCCGCTATGACCGGGAGACCATTTTGAAATGGGAAAAGGTGTTCTTCCGGCGCTTTTTCTCCCAGCAGTTCAAGCGCTCCTGCCTGCCCGATGGGCCGAAGGTGGCCTCGGTGGCGTTGAGCCCCAGGGGGGACTGGCGGATGCCCTCCGACGCCGCGGCCGCCCTGTGGCTGGAGGAGCTGGAGGCGCTGTGAATCTCTATCTCGATTTGTACCTGACCATGGCCAAGGTGGGTGTCTGCACCTTCGGCGGGGGGTACGCCATGCTGCCCATCCTCCAGCGGGACGTGGTGGAAAAGAAGGGCTGGATTACGGAGGAGGAGCTGACCGACTACTACGCCGTGGGCCAGTGCACCCCCGGCATTATCGCCATCAACACCGCCACCTTCACCGGCTATAAGGTAAAGGGAAACCTGGGGGGCGTGATCGCCACTTTGGGCATGGCCACCCCCTCGGTGATTATTATCGCCCTAATCGCCGCCTTTCTCAGCCATTTTGCCGACATTCCCTGGGTGGTACACGCCTTCGCCGGGGTGCGCGCCTGCGTGTGCGCCCTGGTGCTGTCCAGCGTCATCAAGCTGTTCAAGGGGGCGGTGGTGGACAGGGCCGGACTGGTTCTCTTTGCAATCGTCCTGATTCTGTCCTCCTTTGTGGGCCTGCCCTCGGTGCTGCTGGTGGTGCTGGCCGGGCTGGCGGGCCTGGGCCTGCGGCAGATTCGGGGGTGGCGGCGGTGATTTTTCTGCGCCTGTTCGGGGAGTTTTTCTGCACCGGCCTGTTTTCCGTGGGCGGCGGGCTGGCCACCATCCCCTTTTTGCAGGATATGGGCCTGCGCACCGGCTGGTTCGACGCGGTGGATTTGGCGAATATGATGGCCGTGTCGGAGTCCACCCCCGGCCCCATGGGCATCAATATGGCCACCTATGTGGGCTTCACGGTGGCCGGGGTGCCGGGGTGCGTCATCGCCACACTGGGGCTGGTGGCCCCCTCCATCCTGGTCATTTTGATAATCGCCCATTTCCTTGAAAAATTTCGCAACAGCCGACTGGTGGACGGCGTATTTTACGGCCTGCGCCCGGCCTCGGTGGCCCTTATTTCCTCCGCCGGGCTGGAGGTGGCCCGCACCAGCCTGCTGCACTGGGACGCGCTGGAGGGCCTGACGGCCGGGAACTGGTTTCTGCTGTTCCACTGGAAGGCCGTCGCCCTGTTCGCGGCGGTGTTCCTGCTCTACCAGTTCACCCCCGTCAAAAAACTCCACCCCATCCTGCTCATCGCCGCCTCCGCCCTGGCGGGGATTGTGTTTCAAATGTAAAGGGAACCTCTAAAGCCCTTGGAAAACACAGCAACTTGCGGCATTCTCCGCCGGAGAGTGCCGCAAGTTGCTGTTCGCTTGGAAAATATTTTATTTCGCACACTCGATGGGCGCGTAGTACTGCTGCTTGTATTCCTCAAACAGCCGGTTGAACTCCTCCGAGTCGCCGGCGTGGAGGCGCTGGAGGTAGGCGTGGGCGTCTTCCACGTTGGACACCCGGCGGATGACCCGCACGGCCAGGTTGGAGCAGTGGTCGGAAATACGCTCCAGATTGAACAGCAGATCCAAAAACTGCGTGCCCAGCTCCACGGTGCAGGTGCCCTCCTTCAGCCGCTCCACATGGCGGTCCCGCAAATCCTCGCAGATTAAATCCACCACTTCCTCCAGCGGCTCCACCTGCTGGGCCAGCTGGCCGTCCAGGGCGGCGTAGCACCGGGTGGTCTTGTCCACCACCTGGCCCACAGCCCCGGTCAGTGTGTTCATTTCCCGCTGGGCGGCGGCGGAGAAGTGGATGCCCCGCTCGTGGAGGAAGGCGGCCTGCTCGGAGATGTTCACGGCGTAATCCCCGATGCGCTCATAGTCGGACAGGGAGTGGAGCATTTCAGACACCCGCTGGTTTTCCCCGTCGGACAGAGCCCGGTGGGTCAGGTGAACCAGGTAATCGTCCAGGGCAACCTCCAGTTTGTCCAGGGTCTCCTCGTTTCTTTGCAGCTCCGCGACCTTATGCTCGTCGTAATGATTCAGGGTCTCGCAGGCCGCGATGTAATTGCTCTGGGCGATGCGGCCCATCTGGGACACGGTCTCCCTGGCCTTTTCCAGAGCCACGGAGGGGTTGTTCAGGAAGCGCTTGTCCAGCAGGGCGAACTCCGCCTGCTGGGTCTCGCCAGGGATGATCCTGACCACAAGGCGCACCAGCAGCTTATTAAAGGGCAGCAGCAGCAGGGTGCTGACCAGGTTAAACACCGTGTGGAAATTGGCGATGCCGCCCCGGTTCATGGCCGCAGTCCAGAAGGAGGTGTCCCACCCGGCGGCCTGCATAATGGCGTGGCCGCCGTAAATACCTATCATAAAAACCGCCGTGCCGATGATATTAAAGGTCAGGTGCAAAAAGGCAGTGCGCTTGGCGTTCCGGCTGGCCCCCACGGAGGAAGCCAGGGTGGTGATGCAGGTGCCGATGTTCTGCCCCATAATGATGGGGACGGCCACGTTGAAGGTGATGGCCCCCGTGGTGGTCATGGCCTGGAGCAGCCCCACCGAGGCGGTGGAGCTTTGCAGCAGGGCGGTGATGGCCGCGCCCACCAGGATGCCCAGGACTGGGTTGGAAAACGCTGTGAACAGATTGCTCAGGCCGGGCAGCTCCTGCAGGGGGGACACGGCGGTTTCCATGGTGGTGATGCCGATGAACAGCAGGCCCAGGCCCAGGCAGAACTGGCCAAACATTTTCTTTTTCCCGCCGGAAACGAACAGATAGAAGATAATCCCGACCACAGCCAGGATGGGGCCGAAGTACTCCGGAGTCAGCAGGGAGACGAAGATATTATCGGAAGAAATATCGCCCAGCCGGAGAATCTGGGCCGTGAAGGTGGTGCCGATGTTGGCGCCCATGATGATGCCCACCGCCTGGTTGAGCTGCATCACTCCGGCGTTGACAAAGCCCACGCACATCACCGTGGTGGCCGCCGAGGAATGGATCAGGGCCGTGACCAGCGCGCCCACCAGGGTGCTGGTAAAAATGTTGCCGGTCAGCTTTTCCAGCAGGCCCTCCAGCCGTCCGCTGGTCAGCTTCTCCAGGCCGTTGGTCATGGTGTTCATCCCGAACAGGAAGGTGGCGATGGCCCCAAGCATCAGGATGACGATGGATATAACTTCCGAATAGCTCATACTTTGATTCGCCCTCATTCAGGCGGCCGTACCCCCGGCCACCGGCGTTTTTTTATCGACAATACATTTTATCCTCCCAATATCATATAAAAATCTTTTTTATTTGTAAAGCACTAATTTGTGAAGTTTTTTAAAATTTACACTTCCGCCAAAAAACCGCGAAACAGGGCGGCGGTTTTCGTGCGGGTTTGAAGCGGAAAAAACAAAAATTTTCCCTTCCGCGCCGCCGGAAACACCGTCCTGTTTTCAAATTCTCCCGCGCCCGTATCACTCCAGCTTTTCCCGCAGATGGCCCAGGGCCCGGCGCTCGATGCGGGAAATCTGCACCTGGCTGACGCCCAGGATGCGGGCGGTCTGCTCCTGGGTCAGCCCCTTGTAAAAGCGCAGCAGGATGACCTTTTTCTCCCGCTCCGGCAGCTGGTCAACGGCGCCCCGCAGGGCCACCCGTTCCACCACCCGTTCCTCCATGCCGTCCTCTCCCAGCAGATTTTCCAGGGTGAAGCCCTCCGCCGTCTCCATCTGTAAGGACATGACCGGCCCGGAGGCCGTCTCGGCGGCGGCGATTTCCTCCGCCGTCAGTCCGGTCTGCTCCGACAGCTCTGACAGGGCAGGCTCCCGCCCCAGCTCCGCCGCCAACCGGGTGCGCACGGCGTGGAGCAGGGCGGCGCGCTCCCGCAGCCCCCGGCTGACCTTCACCGGCCCGTCGTCCCGGAGGAAGCGGCGGATTTCTCCGGCGATTTTCGGCACGGCGTAGGTGGAAAACTGGGTGCCATAAGCGCTGTCAAACCCCCGCACCGCCTTGAGAAACCCCAGGCATCCCAGCTGGTACAGATCCTCCGGCTCCACTCCCCTGCCATAGTACCGGCGTACCACGCTCCAGATCAGCCCGGCGTTTTCCTCCAGGATGCGCTCGCAGGCTTTGTTGTCCCCCTGCCTGGCCGCCCGGAGCAGCTCCGGGGTGTCGGCAATGCTCACCGGCCAATCTCCCGGCGGCTGCGCATCCGTTTGGACAGGGTGACGGTGGTGCCCCTGCCCGGGGCGGAGCGCACCTTCATCCGGTCGGTAAAGCTCTCCATGATGGTAAAGCCCATTCCCGCCCGCTCCTCGCCGCCGGTGGTGTACAGCGGCTCCCTGGCCTTCTCTAAGTCCGCGATGCCGATTCCCCAGTCTTTAATGGAAATTTCCACCGTGTCGTCCTCAAAGAGCTTCATGGTCATGCGCACCTTCCCCAGCTGCTCCGGGTAGGCGTGGACGATGGCGTTGGTCACCGCCTCGGACACGGCGGTTTTCAGGTCGTTCAGCTCGTCCAGGGTGGGATCCAGCCGGGCGGCGAAGCAGGCCGCCGTGGCGCGGGCAAAGCCCTCGTTGGCGGAGCGGGCCAGAAATTCCAGCGCCGTCCGGTCTACCGGTTTCCTCATATGTATCCTCCTTACATCAGGCGTCCAAAAGGCCGCCCGGATATGGCAGCTTCACTCCGCCCCCGGGCTGCCGGACTGTGGCTCCTCTTCAAAATGCAACAGCTTGTCCAGGCCTGCCGCCCGCAAAACCCGCAGGGGCTGAGCCGGCGTATGGCGGATGGTCATGCTCCCCTCCAGCTGCCCCATGCGCCGCCACAGATTCAGCAGCACGGCGATGCCGGAGCTGTCCATAAAGCTGACCTGGGACAGCTCCAGCACCAGGCGCTCCGGCAGGGCGGCGTCGATCTCCTCCGCCAGCAGCGCCATCATCTCCTTGGCGGCGTGGTGGTCCACCTCCCCGCTCAGGCGGGCGGTCAGGGTGCGGCCCTGCTGAATACACTGCACCGGCATGGCTTGTCCTCCTTCCATCTTCTTTACAAATTTACAAAAAAAATTAAAATCACAGTACGCTTTCGCATACTGTGATTTTACCATTATGGAATCCATTTCATTGTCGAAACCTTGGGGGCGCTCAGAAAAAAGAAATCTGGCTGCTGGCGGGCAGACTGCCGAAGGCGCCGATTTCCCGCAGCTGTTCGATGTGGGTTTTGGACACCTTGGGGCAGACGGCGGCGATTTCCTCCACCGACGCAAATTCCTCCCCCCTGCCCTCCATGGCGGCCAGGTCCACGGCGGCTGCCTCCCCCAGGCCGGGGATGGCCACAAAGGGGGGCAGCAGGGTCCCCTTTTCCATGTCGGGGACAAAGTTGACAGCCTGGGAGCGGAACACGTCCATGCGCTCAAAGGTGAATCCCCGGAGGTAGAACTCGTAGACCACCTCCAGCGTCACCAGCATATCCTCCTCCACGGCGGTGGGGCGCTTGTCCTTCTCCTTGAACTGGCTTTTGGCCTGGATCTCCCGCATTTTGGCCAGGCACCGGTTCATCCCCTGGCACATGACGGTGGCGTCGAAGGCCTTGGCCCGGATGGAGAAAAAGGCGGCGTAAAAGGCCAGGGGCCGGTGAACCTTGAACCAGGCGATGCGCAGGGCCATCATCACATAGGCCACCGCGTGGGCCTTGGGAAACAGGTACTTGATTTTTTTGCAGGAGTCGATGTACCACTCCGGCACCTGGCGCTCCGCCATCTCCTGCTCCGCCCCGTCGGGCAGGCCCCGGCCCTTGCGCACGGACTCCATAATCTTAAAGGCCCGCTTTGGCTCGAAGCCTTTTTCAATTAAGTAAATCATAATGTCATCCCGGCAGCCCACGCACTGCTGGGCGGTGGCCGTGTCGGACACAATCAGCTCCCGCGCATTGCCCAGCCACACGTCGGTGCCGTGGGTAAAGCCGGAGATGCGCAGCAGGGTGTCCACCTGCACCGGCTGGGTCTCCTCCAGCACCCCCCTGGTAAAGCGGGTGTTGAACTCCGGAATGGCCACCGCCCCGGTGGGGCCGAGGATTGGGTCGTTTTCATAGCCCAGGGCTTTGGAGGAGGTGAACAGGCTCATGGTGTCCGGGTCGTCCAGGGGGATAGTTTGAGGGTTCACCCCGGTCAGGTCCTGGAGCATCCGAATCATGGAGGGGTCGTCGTGGCCCAGCATGTCCAGCTTCAGCAGGTTGGACTCCATGGAGTGGTATTCAAAATGGGTGGTGATGATGTCGGAATTTTTGTCGTCCGCCGGGTGCTGCACCGGGCAGAAGTCGTAGATCTCCTTGTCCTGGGGGATGACCACCATGCCGCCGGGGTGCTGACCGGTGGTGCGCTTCACGCCGGTGCAGCCCAGGGCCAGCCGGGTCTCCTCCGCCTTGGAGATGTGCAAGTCCCGCTCCTCGCAGTATTTTTTCACATAGCCGTAGGCCGTCTTTTCCGCCACCGTGCCGATGGTGCCCGCCCGGAACACATGGTCCTGGCCGAACAGCTCAAAGGTATGCCGGTGGGCGCTGGCCTGGTACTCCCCGGAGAAATTCAGGTCGATGTCCGGCACCTTGTCCCCGCCGAAGCCCAGGAAGGTCTCAAAGGGGATGTTAAAGCCGTCCTTTTCATACTTTGTCCCGCAGACCGGGCAGACCGCGTCGGGCATATCCGCGCCGCAGCCGTAGGGGTGGGCGGGGTCG
>JAJPXI010000152.1 GCA_021205585.1 Oscillospiraceae bacterium | reverse complement strand
TGCTCTTGTGCAAAATCATTGCCAGCCGCCGCAGACGCATTTAATCAGTGCTTCCATAGGAAACAATGCTGTTTCCTACTGCGTCATGGGTATAGGTCTTTGCAAGGATTTCAATTTTCTTGTCTTTCAGCTTCATATTAAATTGCCCCCGTGTATTCGTTATAGTGTTCATAAAGCCCCACATAGCAGTCAAGCAGCGCCGCCGCACCGTCTATACCAAACGGCTTTTGCTGACATTACTGCTATGCACTCCGATTTTGCTTGCTTACTGTTGATTGTTCTGAAGGGAGTATTACGGCGGCGGCGGCGCGCCGCGAAGAGGGAAAACCCCGCCCGGACATGGCCGCGTTTGGCGGTGTCCGGGCGGGGGTTACGCGCTTTTGAGTATCAGGTTATTTCTCTCTCCGGGCGGCGATGATGCCGGCCAGGGCCATACAGGTCAGGCGCTCCTTGGCGGGGGCGGCGCGGGAGGTCAGCACGATGGGGATGCGGGCGCCGGAGACGTAGCTGCACATGATGGCGTCGGGCAGTAGCTCCAGGCATTTGCCCAAAATGTTGCCCGCGTGGATGTTGGGCACCACCAGCACGTCGAAGTCCCCGGAGTAGGGGCAGTCGTAGTGCTTCAGCTCGGCGCGCTTGGCGCTCATGGCCAGATCGTAGGAGATGGGGCCGACCACCTGGCACTTGCCCATCTCGCCGTTCTGGCACATCTCCTGGAGTTGGCGGGCCTCCAGGGTCTCTGGCAGGCCCTTGTCGGGGGTCTCCTTGCAGCACAGCACGGCCACCTTGGGCTCCTCGTAGCCCAGCAGGTGCAGGGCCTCCACCGCGTTGAGGATGATGTCCTTTTTCTTGTTCACATCGGGGTAGGCGGTGATGCCGCAGTCGGTGGTCACCAGCAGCTTGTGGTAGAAAGGCAGCTGATAAAATGCCACATGGGAGATGGTGCGCCCGGTGCGCAGACCGTTCTCCCGTTTGACCACGGGGTGGAGCAGCTCGGAGGTCTCCACGCTGCCCTTCATCAGGAAGCCAGCCTTCCCCTCCTTAATCAGTTCCACGGCGGTGTCCGCGGGGGTCTGGCCCTCGTAGGTCTCCACAATCTCAAAGCTGCCGGGGTCACGGTCGCGCTTGGTCAGCATCTCGCGGATTTTCCCCGTCTCACCCACCAGGATGGGGGTGACCAGGTCATGATCCACAGCTTCCAGCACAGCGTCGATCACGGCGTCCTTGGCCGCACCGGCCACGGCGACGATCTGCTTTTGCTCGGCGCTTTTAGACATTTCGAGAATTTCGTCCAGGGTATGAAGTTCCATACTCGTGTTACTCCTCTCTTTGCTCAGCCCACATACTCGTGGGCAGTCTCCTCGCCCCGCATGACCCGCAGTGCGCCTTCGGCCAGGGCCTGCATCTCGTTTTCACCGGGACGCACATAGATGGGGGTGTTCAGGTAGGCCAGACGGGTCTGGATGTCGTTGGTCAGCCGCTCCCAGTAGGCACCGCCGCCGGTCAGGATGATGCCGTCTACCTCGCCGCAGGTGACGGGGTACAGGAAGGCGATCTTCTTGGCCAGATGGTAAGCCATGGCCTGCTCGCACAGCAGGGCGTACTCGTCGCCCTCCACGATCATTTTCTCCACTTCCCGCAGATCGTTGGTGCCCAGCAGGGAGACAAAGCCGCCCTGGCCGTGGAACCACTTCTCCATAGTCTTGTAGTCGTACTGCTTGGTCAGCTGGAGCAGCTTTTCCCCGCGGATGGGGCCGCAGCGCTCGGAGGAGAAGGTGCAGGCGTCGCCGGGAATGACGTCGATGGGGTGCCCCTTGACCCAGAAGGCCATGGAGCAACCGCCGCCCAGGTGGGCCACGATCAGGTTCAGCTCCTCAAAGGGCCGGTTCAACTCCTTGGCCACCAGAATACCCATAGCGTGGGTGTTCAGCATATGGCACATCCCGTCGTGCTCGATGCCCTTCACGCCGAACACTTTGGCCAGGGGGTTGAGCTCGTCGGCGGTGATGGGATCGTAAATATAGGCGGGGATGCCCTGGGCCTTGGCAATGCGGTCGGCAATGATGGGGCCGAGAGAGGCGGGATGGGGCTCCTTGGGCCGCTCCCGCAGAGCGGTGACCAGTTCGTCGCCGATGATGGTGGCGCCGGAGGCCACGTTCGGGGGCGAGCCGCCCCGGGAGACCACACAGTCCAGGGTGCTGGGGGCGCAGCCAATCTCATGGAGGAAGTCCATAATCAGGTTATAGCGGAACTCCAGCTGATCCAGCAGCGTGTCGAATTGGCTCAACTCCTCCTTGGAGTGGCTCAGGGACTTGCGGGTGATTTCCTTGTCGTCCTCAAAAATGGCCACTTTGGTGGAGGTGGAGCCGGGGTTTAATACCAAAAGTTTCATATCAATCCATCCTTTCGGAAAGGCGAACGGGTGGGTTACAGCTTGCCGTGCAGCCGCAGAGTGTCAACCAGCATCTGGTCGCGCCACTTCTCAATGGAGGGGATGTCCTGGCCCATGTCGGGAGCGCGGTGAGCGATGGCTTCATCCAGGCCCTCTGCCGCCTTCTCGCACCAGTCGGCGGGGAAGGTGGTCCAGGTGGGCATATTGCTCAGACGGCCGTCGGGCTTGGTCACGTCCACATGATACTTGGTGTTAAAGTTTCCAATGCCCTCAGGGGCGGCACCCAGGTGCATGGTCAGGAACTGACCCAGCACGCTCCAGCGCAGGCCCACGCTGTACACCAGGGCCTTGTCCGCGTCCTCCACGGAGCAGACGCCGTTTTCCACCAGATCCACGGCCTCGCGGTGAATAGCGCTCTGGTAGCGGTTGGCGATAAAGCCGATGACCTCCTTGTTCAGCACCACCGGCTCCTTGCCGATCTCGGTGTAAAACTCCTTGGCGGTGGCGATGAAGGCATCCTCGGTCTTGGCCCCGCGGGTGATCTCCACCAGGGGAATCAGGTTAGCGGGGTTATAGGGGTGGCCGCCCATGCAGCGCTCCGGGTGCTGGGCCTGCTCAAACACCTTGGTGATGGACAGGCTGGAGGTGGAAGAGGCGATGATGGCGTCCACAGGGGCCACGGCCTCGATCTGAGCGATGATCTGATGCTTCAGCTCCACCGAGTCCGGGCCGGACTCCTGGATGAAGCGGGCGTCGGTAGCGGCCTCCTCCACGCTGGTGGTGATGGTGATCAGCGCGGCGGCTTTCTCCCGCTCCTCAGGGGTGATGATGTTGTGCTCCACATAGAAGTCCAGGCCCTCGGCCATACGGGTCTTGACCCGCTCGGTCTGAGACCGGGTCTGCAGCTTGACAGGCACGCCGTGGGTCACACAGTTCAGGGCCAGGCCGGTTCCGATCAGGCCGGAACCGATAAATGCCACATGATTTCCCATGTCGCCCTCCTTATTTCTTCAGGCCGAGCATCTCACGGGCCTCGTCGGGGGTGGCCACGTCGTTGCCGAACTCCTTAATCAGGCGGCCTGCGCGGGAAACCAGCATCTCGTTGGTGGCGGGAACGCCCTTGGCATACCAGATATTGTCCTCCAGGCCCACGCGGACGTTGCCGCCCAGAGCCAGAGCAGTGTACAGAATGGGCAGGTGGGCAGAGCCGGTGCCGAAGGCGGACCAAGTAGAGCCGGCGGGCAGCTTGTCGACCATGGAGCACAGGTTCTGGGGGGTGGCGGGGGCGCCGAACAGGCCGAAGCCCAGCACGAACTGATAGTGGACGGGCGCGTTCAGGATGCCCTTCTTGGCAAACCACTGGCAGGCGTTCATCATGCCGATGTCCATAACCTCGACCTCGGGCTTGACGCCGTTGTCGATCATGACCTTGGCCAGCTTCTCCAGGAAGCTCTGGCTGTTCTCAAAAATGCCGTCGCCGGTGTTCAGGGTGCCGCAGTCGAAGGTGGCCAGCTCGGGCTTGAGCTCGATGACGTGCTCCATGCGGCGCTCGTCGGAGACGTTCAGCTCACCGGAGGTGGTCAGGTTCAAAACGGCGTCGCACTCGCCCCGGAGGATGTTGACGGTCTCCCGGAACTTGTTCACGTCCATGGTGCCGTGGCCCTCATCATCGCGCATATGCAGGTGCAGGATGGACGCGCCGGCCTTCCAGCAGCGGATGCCGTCCTCGGCAATCTCCTTGGGGGTGATGGGCAGAGCGGGACACTTGGCCTTGGGGGTGACTGCGCCGCACAGAGCGGCGGTAATAATGGTTTTCATGGTAAAAAACTCCTTTCTGATGTGCAATGGGAAATTCTCTTGCGGCGGTCTGCGGACAGGCCGCAGACCGCCGGACAGATTGAGAGAGAATCAGGACAAATCAGGGCTTCTCCAGCAGCAGGGCCACGCCCTGGCCGCCGCCGATGCAGAAGGTGACCACGCCGCGCTGGGCGTCGGTCCGGCGCATCTCGTAGACCATCTTGGTGACCAGGATGGTGCCGGTGGCGGCGAAGGGATGGCCCAGGGCGATGGCGCCGCCGTTGACGTTCAGCTTCTCCTCGGGCATCTTGGACTCCCGCATACAGTGGACGGACTGGGCGGCGAAGGCCTCGTTCATCTCGATCAGGTCGATGTCGTCCCAGGTCAGGCCGGTCTTCTGGAACAGCTTGCGGCAGGCGTGGACGGGGCCCTCGCCCATAATGGCGGGCTCGCAGCCGGCGTCGGCAAAGTTGGCGACCTTGGCCATGATGTCCAGGCCCAGGGACTCGGCCTTCTCCCGCTCCATCACAATGACGCAGGACGCGCCGTCCACCAGGGGGGAGCTGTTGCCGGCGGTGCAGACCCCGTCGGGGGCGAAGGAGGGGCGCAGCTTGGCCAGGGTCTCCATGTTGCAGTCGTCCCGCAGGGGCTCGTCCCGGTCGAAAATCATGGTCTTGCCGCCCTTCAGGGGAACCTCCACAGGGAGGATCTGCTCATCAAAGCGGTGGTTTTTATAGGCCTCAGCGCCCTTGCGGTGGCTTTCCACGGCGAAGGCGTCGCAGTCCTCGCGGGTGATGTTGAAGCGTCGGGCGATGTTGTCCGCCGTGGGGCCGTTGGGCAGGTTGCCGTACTCCTTGGGGGAGAAGATGGGGTCGGCCCAGGGCATGGGCATCTGGGAGTAGGCCCGGGTGGGCTTGTTCATCAGATAGGGGGCGAAGGTGGTGCTCTCCGCGCCGCCGCAGACGATGCACTCGGCAAAACCGGTCTGAATCATCATGGCGGCGTCCCACACGGCGGTCAGGGAGGAGCCGCAGCCCCGCTGAATCTGATAGCCGGGCACATGGACGGGCAGGCCGCCCTCCAGGGCGATGACGCGGGCGGCGATCTTGATGTCCTCGTTGTCGCAGGAGCAGAAGATGCACTCGTCCACCATTTCGGGGTCGACCTTGCCGCGCTTCAGGGCCTCCTTGATGACCATGCCGCCCAGCTTCTCCGGGCGAATCTTGGACAGCGCGCCGCCGACGCGGCCTACGGGCAGACGGACTGCGGCTACAATGACTGCTTCTTTCATGTTTTCAATCACCTTTATACTAAAATATTATATTGAATTTGGGTTTCGCGTTTGGGTGCGGAGCTTACTGCAGGGTGCACAGGCCGCCGTCGGGATACAGGATCTGACCGGTGACGAAGGAGGCGGCCTCGGAGGCGAAGAACATGGCCAGGCCGGCGCAGTCCTCCACCTTGCCCACGCGGCCGCAGGGGACGCGGGCGATGGTGCCGGTCAGCAGCTCGGGGTTCTTCTCGAAGATGGGCTTCATCATCTCGGTCTCGGTCATGATGGGGGCGATGCAGTTGACGGTGATGCCGTACTGGGCCCAGCCGGCGGCCAGGTTCAGGGAGTAGGCGTTGACGGCGCCCTTGGTGGAGCCATAGCACACGGAGATGTCGCTCATCTTGGAGCGGACAGCGCCGATGGAGCTGACGTTGATGATGCGGCCCCAGCCCTGCTCCTTCATGTACTGGCCGAAGTATTTACAGGTCAGCATGATGGAGCGCACGTTGGCGCCGAACATTTCGTCCCACTCGGCCACGGGGTGCTCCAGCGCGGAGAACTTCTTGTTCACGCCCTGGGAGTTGACCAGGATGTCGGCCCCGCCCAGCGCATCCTTCACGCCCTGGAACACCTTGGCCACGTCCTCCTCGTTGCCCATGTCGCCGGCGAAGCACAGCACCTTGTTGCCGGTGTTGGCCTCGATCTCGGCGGCCTTCTTCTCCAGCTTGGCCATGCCACGGCCCACGATGGCCACCTTTACGCCCACGGCCGCGTAGCCCTCGGCGATAGCGCCGCCGATGCCGCCGCCGCCGCCCACAACAACGGCGCGCTTGCCCTCGAGGTTAAACATATTCTTGTAATCTACCATGATAATTTCCTTTCCCCGGTTGTTTTACCGGCCTTTATTTTCTTGGGTGTCCGGGAGGGAGCCTCCGCGAAACCGCCAGAACATGGCAATCCCAAGTCTGATAAAAAGTATAGCATACGCCCCCCATTTTCACAAGGAGACGGCTTTTGGATATAGGGTGGATACTTTTTGGTTTTTCGCCGGAGAAGGGGTAAAATTTTTGGGAGGGCCCGGGACGCCAACGAGGAACACACACCTTTTCATTGAAGGGAACCTCTAAAAACTATGTCTGCATCCAAAAAAAGGGACACAACGGAGTAATTCCGTGAAAAATTTCTGAAAAGCCGTCCCCGCCGGAGCCGGGCATTTTGGAGAAAATTCAGACTTGATTTTTTATAGCAAAAGGGATACAATGAAAACAGCCCCAAAACGCGCAAAACTCAAACACAAAATCAGGGAGAGTTTCTTCTGGAAAGAAGGGATGCTATGAGCGGAAAGAAACGCAGGGTGTTTCTCCTCGTCTGGCTGTGCCTGATCGCCGCGCTGGCCATCGCCGCGCTGCTGGTGGGCTCCAATGGGGAGAAGGAGTCCGTCACCGAGGTCATGCGGGACGCGGTGCTCCACGAAAACGACGCGGTCAGTCTGTTCGGGCTGCTGGAGGTCAACCCGGCGGTCATCTCCGGCTTTCTTGTGACCCTCGTGCTGCTGGCGTTTGCCGCCTGCGTGCGCATTTTTGCCGTTCCAAAATTCAAGCTGGTGCCGGGGAAGTTCCAGATGCTGCTGGAGCAGCTGGTGAGCTTTTTCGACAACCTGGCCAAAGGGAACAGCCCCCATCGGAACGGCTTTCTGGGAGCGTACATCTTCGCCGCCGGCGTGTACATCTTCATCGGCACTCTGTTTGAGCTGCTGGGCATCCAGGTGGTCACGACAGCGGGAACCTCCGTGGCCCTGCCCGCCCCCCTGTCGGACATCAACGGGGCCATTATGATGGGCTGCCTCTCCTACCTGGTCATCCTGTCCGGCGGTATTGCCGGAAACGGACTCAAGGGCGTGGGGCTGACCCTGAAGGACTTCTCTCTGCCCATCTCCATGAGCTTCCGCCTGTTTGGCGCCCTGCTCAGCGGACTGCTGGTGACCGAGCTTGTGTACTACTACATGCACCTGAGCTTTGTGCTGCCGGTGGTGGTGGGGGTGCTGTTCACCCTGCTCCACGCGCTGATTCAGACCTATGTGCTGACCATGCTGACCTCCCTGTTTTACGGGGAAGTGTCCGAGCGGAGCGAAAAGCCACCCAAGGAAAAGAAAAAACGCGGCGGGAAAAAGGCCCAGGCCAGCCCCGGCTGAGTCCTGGACAGCCCTGACGCGGAATCAATTCAATTTTGTCTGGAGGAATCAATTATGAACAAAATGAAACGGGTATTTGCCCTGCTGCTGCTGGTGGTTCTGGCCCTGGGGGCCTTGAGCGCCACCGCCTTTGCCGCACCGGATGACATAACCGACCAGAGCAGCGCGGTGACCACCGAGGAGACCCAGGAGGAGGACTCTACCGGCGCCAAGGCTATCGCCGCCGGTGTCGCCATCGGCCTGGCCGCCCTGGGCGGCGCCGTTGCCATGGGTATCGCCATTGCCAAAACCTCTGAGGGCATCGCCCGCCAGCCGGAGGCTGAGGGCAAGCTGCGCACCACTCTGATGCTGGGCCTGGTGTTTATCGAAACCGCAATTATTTACGCCCTGATTATCGCGATCTTAATCATATTTGTCCTGTAAAGGCGGTGTGTGATGGTTCCACTGAATATCGACTGGCAGCAGATCCTGCTGCACCTGATGAATTTCGTCATTCTGGCGGGGGGACTGTATCTGCTGCTATATAAGCCGGTGAAGAAGTTTATGGATTCCCGGCAAGCCCATTACCACGAGATGGCCCAGACGGCCCAGGAGAAGCTGGAGGAGGCCGCCGGGCTGAAGAACCAGTATGAGCAGCAGCTCAAGGACAGCGAGGTGGAGCTGGGCAAGCTGAAGGCCCAGGCCATGACCGAGGCCGATGCCGCCGCCAAGCAGCGCCTGGCCCAGGCGGAGGAGCAGCGCCAGCAGGTGCTGGAGCGGGCCAAAAAGGAGGCCCAGGCCGAGAAGGAGCGCATCCTCCAGCAGGCCGGCGGGGAGATCGAGGGAATCATCTCCCAGGCCATCGACAACCTGCTGGCCTCCAAAACGGGCGACCCCATCAACGATTTCCTTGACCAGGTAGAAGGGCAGCAGCCATGATGGAGCATGAGATCAAACGGGTGCGCACCCAGGCATTTATCCACTGTGCCAAGGAGCCGACCCAAAAGCAGTATGAGCGACTGACAAAGTTTTTAGAGGGGGAGTACGAGGCCCCCGTCAAGCTGGTGTGGAAGCAGGACGAGAAGCTGACAAACGGCTTTCGCATCGAGGTGGGCACCGACGTAGACCGGTGGAGCCTGGGCAGCGTGTACGACTGGACCACCCAGGGGAAAACCGCCCAGCTGAAGGAGGAGATCGTAGACGGGCTGTCCGCCGGCCCCGATGTGATCCCCCTGCTGAGGGACACCGCCGCCAACTTCCGGGCCAAGGCGGAGCCCAGAGAGGTGGGCACCGTGCTGACCGTGGGAGACGGGATTGCCACCCTGTCCGGCCTGGAGCGGTGCTTTTACGGGGAGATCATCCTGTTCGACTGCGGCGTGCGGGGCATGGTTCAGAGCCTGAGCCCCGACCATGTGGGCTGCATCCTCTTTGGGGACGACGGGGAGATCACCTCCGGCAGCCTGGCCTGCCGAACCAAGGCCACCGCGGGCCTGCCCGTGGGCGAGGGCTTTCTGGGCCGGGTCATCGGCCCCCTGGGCAGCCCTCTGGACGGCCTGGGGGCCATCCCCTCCGAGGAGTTCCGCCCCATCGAGTCCCCTGCCCCCGGCATCATCGACCGCCAGCCGGTGGACACCCCCATGGAGACCGGCCTTTTGACCATCGACGCCATGTTCCCCATCGGCCGGGGCCAGCGGGAGCTGATTATCGGCGACCGGCAGACCGGCAAAACCGCCATCGCCCTGGACACCATTCTCAACCAAAGGGACCGGGACGTGGTGTGCATCTATGTGGCCATCGGCCAGAAGGCCAGCTCTGTGGCCCAGCTGGTGGAAACCCTGCGCCGGCACGACGCGCTGAAATACACCGTGGTGGTGGCCGCCACCGCCGGAGACCCGGCCCCGGTGCAGTACATCGCCCCCTATTCCGGCTGCGCCCTGGGGGAGTATTTTATGAATCAGGGCCGGGATGTGCTGATCGTGTACGACGATCTGTCCAAGCACGCCGTGGCCTACCGGTCCATGAGCCTGCTGCTGGAGCGCTCCCCCGGGCGGGAGGCCTACCCCGGCGACGTGTTTTACCTCCACTCCCGCCTGCTGGAGCGGGCGGCCCGCCTGTCGGAGGAGCGGGGGGGCGGCAGCATGACCGCCCTGCCCATTGTGGAGACCCAGGCGGGGGACGTGTCGGCCTATATCCCCACCAACATCATCTCCATCACCGACGGGCAGATTTTCCTGGAGAGCGACCTGTTCTTCTCCGGCCAGCGCCCGGCGGTGAACGTGGGCCTGTCGGTCTCCCGTGTGGGGGGCGACGCCCAGACCAAGGCCATGAAGTCCGCCGTGGGCACCCTGCGGCTGGATTTGGCCCAGTACCGGGAGATGGAGGTGTTCACCCAGTTCTCCAGCGACCTGGACGACAACACCAAGGGCCAGCTGGCCTACGGCCAGAGCCTGATGCGCCTGCTGCGGCAGGAGCAGTACCACCCCCTGAAAATGCACCAGCAGGTCATCCTACTGGTGGCCGCCCTGTCCCACGCCATGCAGGACGTACCTCTGGAGGAACTGAGCGCCTTCCGGGACGGTCTGCTGGACTTTGCCGAGCGGCAGATTCCGGAGCTGTGCCAGGAGATCGAGGACGTGGGGGCCAAGCTGACCCAGGAGCAGCGGGAGCGCATTCTGGACATGGTGCGCAGATACCAGAGCAAGCTGGCGGCGGTGAAGGAAAATGGCTAACACCAAGGAGATCAAGGACCGGATTAAAAGCGTTCAGGACACCAAGAAGATCACCAACGCCATGTACCTGATCGCCTCCACCAAAATGCGCCGGGCCAGAGCCGAGCTGGAGGGCACCCGCCCCTATTTCAACGCCCTCCAGGGGGAAATCAAGCGGGTGTTCCGCACGGCCGGCCATGTGGACAACAAGTACTTTTTCCCCCGGGAGGGGGTGCAGAGGCTGGACGGGGCCAGCGCCTGCCTGGTGATTACCGCCGACAAGGGCCTGGCCGGAGCGTATAACCAAAACGTCATCAAAGAGGCCGAGCGCCTGCGGGCTGAGTGCGCCCCCATGAAGCTGTTTGTGGTGGGGGAGTACGGCCGGAGATACTTCCAGCAAAAGGGCATCCCCGTGGCCCACAGTTTTTTGTACACCGCCCAAAACCCCACCCTGCACCGGGCCAGAGAGATCGGCGCGCTGCTGCTGGGGCTGTACAACCGGGGGGAGATCGACAAGCTCTTCGTGGTCTACACCGACATGAAAAACAGCCTGGTCACCGAGGCCCGGTCCACCCGGCTGCTGCCCTTCCACCATCTCCAGTTCGCCACTCCGCCGGAGGACGAGCCGGAGGTGACGCGGCCCTTTGAGTTCACCCCCTCCATCACCGCCGTGCTGGACAACATGATGGAGAGCTATATCCACGGCTTTATCTACGGCGCTCTGGTCGACAGCTTTTGCAGCGAACAGAACGCCCGCATGACGGCCATGGACGCGGCCAACCGCAACGCCCAGGACCTGCTGGACGATCTTTCTCTGCGGTATAACCGGGTCCGCCAGGCCGCCATCACCCAGGAGATCACAGAGGTCTCCTCCGGCGTCAAGGCCCTCAGGCAGAGCAAGGCGCAGCGGTAAGGCGGCGCGGTAAACATCCGCCGCCTTTGAATCAACAATCAAGGAGGGAATATCCTTGCGCACAGGAAAAGTGATAGCCGTATCCGGCCCAGTGGTGGACTGCGTGTTTCCGCCCGACCAGCTGCCCCGGATCCGGGAGGCCCTGTCCGTGACGGTAGACGGGGAGGAGCGGATTATGGAGGTGGCCCAGCATGTGGGGCACGACACGGTTCGCTGCATTATGCTGGCCCAGAGCGAGGGCCTGGCCCGGGGCATGGACGTCCGGGGCGATGGCAGCGGCATCCAGGTGCCGGTAGGCGACCAGGTGCTGGGCCGGGTGTTCAATGTGCTGGGCCAGCCCATCGACGGGGAGGGCCCTCTGCCCGCGGGCGGGGAGAGCCGCCCCATCCACCGCGCGCCCCCCTCCTTCCAGGAGCAGCGCCCGGTGGTGGACATTCTGGAGACCGGCATTAAGGTCATCGACCTGCTGGAGCCCTACCCCAAGGGGGGCAAAATCGGCCTGTTCGGCGGCGCCGGTGTGGGCAAAACCGTGCTGATCCAGGAGCTGATCCACAATGTGGCCACCGAGCACGGCGGCTGCTCCATCTTCACCGGCGTAGGTGAGCGCAGCCGGGAGGGCAACGATCTGTGGAAGGAGATGCGGGAGAGCGGCGTTTCGGCCAAAACCGCCCTGGTGTTCGGCCAGATGAACGAGTCCCCCGGCGTGCGGATGCGGGTGGCCCTGTCGGGCCTGACCATGGCCGAGTACTTCCGGGACGCCCAGAACCAGGACGTGCTGCTGTTCATCGACAATATCTTCCGCTTCGTCCAGGCGGGCAGCGAGGTATCTACCCTGCTGGGGCGGATGCCCTCCGCCGTGGGCTACCAGCCCACCCTGGCCGAGGAGATGGGCGCGCTCCAGGAGCGCATCACCTCCACCGTCACCGGCTCGGTCACCTCCGTGCAGGCGGTCTACGTTCCGGCGGACGATTTGACCGACCCCGCCCCGGCCACCACCTTCTCCCACCTGGACGCCACCACCGTCCTCAGCCGCCGCATCGCCGAGCAGGGCATCTACCCCGCCGTGGATCCCCTGTCCTCCACCTCCCGTATCCTGGAGGCCGACATCGTGGGCCAGGAGCACTACCAGACGGCCCGGCGGGTGCAGGAGACCCTGCAAAAGTACAACGAGCTTCAGGACATCATCGCCATTTTGGGCATGGACGAGCTGAGCGACGAGGATAAGCTGACGGTTCAGCGGGCCAGAAAGCTCCAGCGCTTTTTGTCCCAGCCCTTCCATGTGGCGGAGAAGTTCACCGGCGTGCCCGGCGTGTACGTCCCGGTGGAAAAGACCATCCAGGGCTTCCAGGCCATTTTGAACGGGGAGCTGGACGAGCTGCCGGAGGCCGCTTTCTACAATGTGGGCGGCCTGGAGGACGTGCTGGCCAAGGCCAAACAGCTCCAGGGTGAGTAAGGGGAGAGCGCTATGCGTGAATTTCATGTGGCGATTCTGGCCTGCGGCAGTTCCTTTTACGAGGGGCCCTGCGTGTCCCTGGTGGTGCCCACAGTGGATGGGCTGTACGGCATCCAGGCCGGCCACAGCAATCTGATTACCGCCATCCGCCCCGGCCCCCTGTCCTACACCGTCCCCGACCAGCCCAAGCGCATGGCCGCCGTCTCCTCCGGTCTGCTGAAGGTGGAGGGGGGCCGGGTGCTGGTGCTGGTGGACACCGCCGAGCGCCCGGAGGACATCGACATGAACCGGGCCCTCCAGGACGCCGCCGCCGCGAAAGAGGCCCTTCTGCAAAAGCGCAGCATGCAGGAGTACCACACCGCCCAGGCCTCCCTGTCCCGGGCGCTCAACCGCCTGCGGGTGAAAAACCACGCGGGGCAATAAAAGGAAACGCCGATTCGGTTTGCCTACGGCATCTGAAGAAAAAACGCCCTGGGCGGGCACAAAGAATGCTCCGCCGCAGGACGTTTTCTGTTTTCTGCTTTCTGCCCTTCAAAGCTCCCTGAGCTGTTTCAGGGCGCAGGCGATCTGGTCGGGGCAGGATGTGGGCTTGCCGCCGCAGCGGATGCCCTCCAGCCGGGCGATGGCCTGGTCCACCTCCATCCCCTTGAGCAGGCTGGCAATTCCCTTCAGGTTTCCGTTGCAGCCGCCCACCACCTGCACGTCGGTAATCCTGCCGTTTTCGGCCTCCACGGTCATCTGCCGGGAGCAGACCCCTTTGGGCGTATAGGTCAATTTCATATGCTCTCCTCCATTTCATACTGGTTCTCAATGCGCTGCGTGTTATAAAAAATACATTTGCGCCGTTTAACAAGAATTGGTATCGATTTTTCCGGCGTCCTCCGTGCGGGTGAAAAAGTCCCGTGTGGCCTGGATATCCCGAAACACCTGGGCGCGCAGGCCCTCCAGACCGTCGAATTTGCGCTCCGGGCGCAGAAAGCGCAAAAACTCCATGCGGACGGTCTTTCCGTACAGGTTCCCCTGAAAGTCCAGCAGGGTGCCCTCCGCCGTCACGTCCCCCCCGTCGTCCAGGGTGGGGCGCACCCCCAGGTTGGCGGCGGTGGGGTAGACCCGGCCGTCCGCCCAGACCTGGGCGATGTAGACCCCGAAGGGGGGAACCACGCTGCCCTCGGGCAGACGCAGGTTCAGGGTGGGAAAGCCCAGCCGGGAACCCAGCTTTTTCCCGTGGCCCACCTGGCCGGTCAGGCAGAAGGGGTGCCCCATAAACGCGGCGGCCCCCTCCATATCCCCCTGAACCAGCAGGGAGCGTACGCAGGTGGAGGAGACGGGTATCCCGCCCAGTTTTACCTGGGGCACGATGTCGTATCCCACCCCCAGCTGGAGG